>JAJZHS010000083.1 GCA_021798395.1 Pseudomonadota bacterium | reverse complement strand
GGTGCTGGCCACGCGCGGGCGCAGCTCGCCACGCTCAGCATCGAACGTGAACAGCGACTTGGCCAACTCGGGCTGGTAGCCCAGCATGTCGATCAGGAAGCCGAGGGCGCCGATGTTGGCGGCAAGCTGGTCGAAGACACCCCCGTCGGCGCGCGCCTGCGCTTCGTCGGGCGGTTCGGTGATCAGCGTGTCGACCTGCTGGCGAATGCGTCCCAGGGCCTGGGCGCCGACTTCCACGCCGAGCACCGACAGCACGCCGCGCATTTGCCCGAGCAGCCGCGGTACCGCGTCCAGGTCGGGCCGCGTCGCCGGATCCCGGAAATAGCCGTCGAGCAGACGCTCGACCTCGGTCATGTCGTGGTGCAGTTCCTCGACCACGCTGCCCAGGGTCTGCGTTTCCGAGGTGCGCCGGTACAGCGCCTCCATCCAGGGCGCGAAGGTCCCGGCGTCTTCGCCGTCGGCGCTGCGCAGCAGGCGCTGCGCCAATTCGCGCGCCTGTCCGATGAACGTGGCGTCGTCGGCGCGGAAGTGGGCGAACGCGGCTTCCAGGAACAGCAGCGCGGTGGCCGTCTCGAGCACGCGCTCGGGAGTCAGCAGCGGGCGCCGCGCGTGCACCGCGCGCACCATGCGCTCGATCGCCGCGGCGAGCACCTCGGCCCCCGGCTGCACGTCGTGCAGCGCGGCACCGAGCTGGCCCAGCGCGTCGAGCAAGCGATCGACGCGGCTGAAGTCCTCGTTGCCGAGCATCGCCCAGCCGTCCTTGACCTGCGCCAGCCGGCGACGCACCTGCTGCACCAGCGCCGGGTCGATGCGCCCGAAGTAGTCCGCTTCGTAGTCAACCGCTTCACCGGGCGCGAGCCGCAGCGTCCGGGCCACCGCGCGCAGCGCCGGCAGGTCGCGGTCGCGCGCGCGCGCCAGCGCCTGGTCGCAGTAAAACAGCATTTCGTGCGCCAGCTTCTGCGCGGGCTGCGGCTGGCCTGCGAGCAGGCTCTTGAGCTGCAGGTTCAGGCGGTTGCAGATCCGCTTGACGTACAGGTCCGGCGGCACGAGCCCCTCGCCCAGCGCTTCGAAGAAGCCCTCGGCGACGCGCCACACAGTGCGTTCCTGACCTTGCGCGGAGGCTGCCGCGGTGGCGGCCACCCGCTGCATCGCCGCCGCCGCGGCCGCCGTGTCGCGCCCGCGCAGCAGCTCCAGCAGCGCGCGTTCGTAATCGGAGCGGTCCGCCGCGCGCAAGGCGCCCGCGGCCGGCTCGGTGTCCTGCGCCGGCCAGTTCCAGTCGAATTCCCACAGGTCGGCGGGATGCGCCGCGTCGCCGGCGAACTCGGTCAGCGCACGGTACGGCTTGAACAATTTCAGCGCGGCGTCGTTCCGACCGCTGAGGCGCGCGTCGAGAAAGTCGAGTTCGGCGTGCAGGCCCGCGGCGAGCAGCTGCACGGTCTTGTCGTCGAGCCGCTGCGGCGCGTCGATGCAGCGCGCCACCGCCTGTTCGGCGGCGCGCACCAGGCGGGCCGCGGCTTCGTGGCCGAGCAGGCCGATCGCACCGCACGCCTGGTGGATCTGATTGCGCGCCTGCAGCAGCAGCGACGTGCCGGAGTCGCTGCCCAAACTGCGCAACTGCAGTTGCTTGCGCACGGCGTTGATCGCGCCGAGCAGGTTGTCGCGAACCTGGTCGATGACCCAGGCCAGCGGCGCGGCGTCGGCGGTCGCGGTTTCGTGGCGCTGCGATGGATCCATGCCGCGGCTGGCTCAGGCGATCTTGAAACGTGCCACCGACTCGCGCAGCGATTCGGCCACGCGCGCCAGTTCGGCGACGAGGTCCGCGGTGGATCGAGTGCCGTCTCCGGTCTGTTCGGTGACGACGAAGATGTGCTGGATGTTTTCCGCCACCTGGTTGGCCGACTGCGCCTCGGTCTGGGCCTGTTCTGAAATGCGCTGGATCAGTCCGGCGAGTTCGCGCGACACCCGGTCGATCTCGCTCAGCGCGGTTCCCGCGCTGTCGGACAGGCGGGCGCCCTCGACCACGCCCTGGGTGCTTTTTTCCATCGCCGCGACCGCGTCCTGGGTGTCGGTCTGAATCGTGCGCACGAGCGCGGCGATCTGCTTGGCCGCGTCGGCGGAGCGTTCGGCCAGCCGTTGCACTTCCTCGGCGACGACCGAGAAGCCGCGTCCGGCGTCTCCCGCCGAAGCGGCCTGGATCGCCGCGTTCAGCGCCAGCACGTTGGTCTGTTCGGTCAGGTCGGAAATCAGCTCGGTGATTTCGCCGATCTCCTGCGACGATTCGCCCAGGCGCTTGATGCGCTTGGACGTGTCCTGGATCTGGGTGCGGATGGTGTTCATGCCGTCGATCGAGTTGCGCACCGCGCGCAGCCCCTGCTCGGCCGCGCTCAGCGAGCGGTGCGCGACGTCGGACGATTGCTGCGCCTGCGACGACACGGAATTGATGCGTTCGGCCATGTCGAGCACCGACTGGCCGGTGGCGCGGATTTCGGCCAGCTGCTGCTCGGAAACCCTGAGCAGGTCCGTCGACGTGGTCTGCGCCTGCGCCGACGCCACGCGCACGTGCTCGGCGCTGGACTGGACCTGGCCGACCAGATTGCGCAGCTCCTCGACGGTGTAGTTCACCGAGTCGGCGATGGCGCCGGTGATGTCCTCGGTCACGGTGGCCTGCTGGGTCAGATCGCCCTCGGCGACGTTTTGCAGTTCGTTCATCAGCCGCAGAATCGCCGACTGGTTGGCTTCGTTGCTGCGCCGGGCCTCCAGTTCCAGGCGCTCGGCCTGCAGGCGCTGGCGTTCGGACTGCAGCGCGCGCTGGCGGTTGTCGGCCACGTACAGCTGGGCCAGTCCGAGCAGCGCCAGCAGGGCCAGCGCGCCGCAGGCGGCGACGAACAGCACCCCGCCGAGGCCGCCGCCGGCCGTGGACGAATACGTGTGCTGCAGTTGCTCGAGCGCATCGAGCAGCGGGATCGAGTCGCCGACCACCGTGGTCTGCGCGACGCGCGCGTTGGTCAGGGCCTGCAGGTTGCCCAGCACCGCAGTGGCCAGCTGGCGGGTGGCGGCAAAGCCGTGTTGCAGCGCGGCGAGCTGTTGCTGGGCCTGCGCATCGCGGGTCGCGACGAGTTGCAGCGAGGTGTCGCCGTCGCGCAGGCCGGCGAGCAGCTGGCTGAAGGTGTTGAGATCCCTGCCGAGCGCGAACACGGCCTGCGGGCTGACTCCCGCGTAGGACAGGAACTGGTTGGCCGACTTGCCGATGCGCTGGGTCAGCATGCCCAGTTGCGCGGCGGCCGCGACGTCGGCGGCCGGCGCCTTGTCCTGCTGCAACAGCGCCATCAGCGTCTGCGTCCCTGCGAGCATGGTGTCGGCCTGCGCCGACACGCCGTGCAGGGCCTGGTTGGTGCGGGTCAGCACGGGCTCGAGTCCGACGACCACATGCGCGTTGCGGACCGTTGCCTCGGCCCACGCGTGCGCCTTTCCGGGGCCGAAGTCGCGGTGCAAGGTCTGCACGTCGGCGTGCAGCGCATCGGCGCTGGCGCGCAACTCGGCGAACGCGGGCTCGGACCCGAGCAGCGCGGCCGAAATCGACTTGGCCACGCGTTGCGATTGCATCGCGGCGTCGCCTGCGGCGTTGAGCAGCCGCGCCGAGTTGGCGCTGATGCGCAGCGTCGCCGCCAGCCCCGCTCCGAGCAGCAGAAGCGCCGCGATCATCAGAACGATCAGCAGCCTTTGCTGGCGTGCCAGCGGCATGTGCCCGAGCAGCGGCAGGCCGAAGCGGCCGCTTTCGGGCTCGGCCGGCGGCGCACTCGCGGCCAGCATGGCGGGTTCGGCGATCGCGGTGGCCTCGGCGGGCGGTGCGGTGGAGGCGAATTTGGGAAACAGGGCCATGGGGACTCCGACTGGGGGCGTTCAGGCGCGGCTCAGACGATCTGGAGGAAGCGCGCGTCGTCGGCGAGCAGCGCCAGGTTCAACTCACGCCAGCGCATTCCGTCGGCATCGAGCAGCCCGACTCCGAGCCACGGCTCGGACGCCGGCGGCTCCTGCGGGTCGACGACGAACTGACCAGGCGTGCGCAGTCCGACGAGCTGGTCGACGAGCAGCGCGGTGTTCATGTCAAGGCCGGGGGCGAACTGCACCAGCCGGCTGCGCGCGGACTGGCGGGCGCCGCCGCCGACGCCCAGGAACGCCGCCAGGTCGACGATGCCGCACAGTTCGCCGCGCAGATTCAGCAGGCCGACGAACCACGATCGCGCGTGGGGCAGCGCGATCGGCGGCGCATACGACGAAATCTCGCCTGCCTGCGCCAGCGGCAGCAGCAGGCGCGCGTCGCCGGCGAGCACGGCGAGCCAGCGCGACTCGGCCACGCCTTGCTGCGCCTGCTGCAGCCGTTCGGCCAGGCGGCCCTGGAATGCGATCAGGTTGGTGCGCGGCATCGCCGGTTCACGACAGGGCCATGATCTTGCTCAGCAGGTCGTGCGGGTCGACCGGTTTGGTCACGTAGTCGCGAGCGCCCTGGCGCATCGCCCACAGCTTGTCGGTTTCCTGCTTCTTGCTCGTGCAGATGATGACCGGCAAGCCGTCGTATTGAGGATTGCGCGTGATCTGGCGGGTGAGCTGGAAGCCGTTCTGCCCGGGCATGACGATGTCCATCAGCACAAGATCGGGGCGGTCGGCGGCCAGAGCCGCGAGCGCCTGTTCGCCGTTTTCGGCGGTGCTGACGATGTATCCGTTCTTGTTCAATAAGTCCGAAAGGAAATAGAGTTCCGTTCGCGAATCGTCGACGATGAGAATTTTGCGAATGCTGCTCATGGCTGGTCGTTGGCGTTCGGGTTCGCGTAGCCTTGCACGGTCTTGAGCAATTGGTCCTTGGTGAAAGGCTTGGTCAGATAGTCCTGCGCGCCGACCATTTTGCCGCGCGCCTTGTCGAATACGCCGTCCTTCGACGACAGCATCACGACCGGGATCGACGCGTGGCGCGGGCTGCGCTTGATGATCGCCACCGTCTGGTAGCCGTCGAGGCGAGGCATCAGGATGTCGCAGAAGATCAAATCGGGCATCGCATCATCGACTTTCGACAGCGCGTCGAAACCGTCTTCGGACAGCAGCACCTCGTAGCCCGCCTGCTTGAGGAAGATCTCGGCGCTGCGGCGGATGGTGTTGCTGTCGTCGACGACGAGCACCGTGAAAGGGGCGTGAGCCTTGCCCAAGCGGACTCTCCAGAGGAATATGGCGTCAAAACCTGCGGCGGATGCTCAGATCTGCACCATTTCGAAATCGTCCTTGCGCGCGCCGCACTCGGGACACGTCCAGTTCATCGGCACGTCCTCCCAGCGGGTCCCGGGGGCGATTCCGCTCGGCGCGTGGCCTTCCTGTTCGTTGAAAACAAAGCCGCAGATCAAGCACATCCACGTCTTGAACTCAGGTTGTGTCACAGCGTATCGTCCTCTGGCATAAGATTCAATCATTCTAAGAACAGGACCGCCACCGCTGTGGCGTTCCGTCGACCAGCGCCACCGCGGCGTCCGCGCCGTCCCCAGGATCGAACATGCCCAATTCCAACGAAGCCCCAGAATCCCCGCCGGCCGTGATGGCGTTCAACGCAGCTGACCCGAGCGGTGCAGCCGGGTTGGCTGCCGACCAGGCCGTGTGCGCCGCGGTCGGCTGCCATGCGCTGCCGGTGACCACGTCGATCTGGGTGCGCGACACGGCCGAGATCTTCGACATCGTCGAGGTCGACGCCGACGCGGTCGTCGAGCAGGCGCGCGCGGTGCTCGAGGACGTCGAGCTGGCGGCGTGGAAGGTCGGGTTCCTCGGCAGCGTCGAAGTCGTCAGCGCGGTCGCCGAACTGCTCGCCGACTACGCGCAGCTGCCGCTCGTGACCTACGTCGGCAACCTGCAGGCGCTCGACGAGTCTCAGCTTGAGGAATACATCAAGGCCATGCAGGAACTGGTGCTGCCGCAGACTCGGGTGCTGTGCGGCAACGTCACCGCGCTGGGCCAGCTGCTGTTCGGCGACGTCGAGCGCGAGGAGCCGCCGACCCCCGAGGCCCTGATGCAGCAGGCCCAGGGCATGGGCGTGCAGTACACCCTGGTCAGCGGCATCCTGGTGCCCGAAAACCACGTCGAGAACCTGCTGCTGAGCCCGCGCCGGCAACTGCTGCGCGAGCGCTTCGAGATGTTCGACGCCGGTTTCTCAGGCGCCGGCGACACCCTGTCGGCGGCGGTTGCGGCGCTGCTGGGCACCGGCGCCAAGCTCGACCAGGCGGTGCACGAGGCGCTGGAGTTCCTCGACCAGAGCCTGGACTTCGCGTATCGCCCCGGAATGGGGCATCTGGTTCCCGACCGCTTCTTCTGGGCGCAGACCGGCCCGGAGGCCGACGACGAGAGCATCTCTCCGGTCGGCCTGCAGTAAGCGCGTCGGCGCACAATTTTCCGTTTCCATTCGCGCCGCATCGCGGCGCCGCAGCCATGTCCAGCAACGCCGAACTTTTCGAACGCGCCCAGCGCACCATTCCCGGCGGCGTGAACTCGCCGGTCCGCGCTTTCGGTCAGGTCGGGGGCGTTCCCCGATTCATCGAGCGCGCCGAAGGCGCCTACATGATCGACGCCGAGGGCAGGCGGCTGATCGACTACATCGGATCGTGGGGGCCGATGATCCTCGGCCATGCCCACCCCGAGGTGATCGACGCCGTGCAGCGCGCAGCGACGCGTTCGCTGTCGTTCGGCGCGCCGACCGCCGACGAGATCGAGATGGCCGAGGCGATCGCCGCGCTGATGCCCGCGGTCGAGATGGTGCGGCTGGTGTCCAGCGGCACCGAAGCCGGCATGAGCGCGCTGCGGCTGGCGCGCGGTTTCACCGGGCGCGACGCCATCGTCAAGTTCGAGGGCTGCTACCACGGCCACGCCGACAGCCTGCTCGTGAAGGCTGGTAGCGGCTTGCTGACGTTCGGCAACCCGAGTTCGGGCGGCGTCCCGGACGACGTTGCGCGCCACACCATCGTGCTGGAGTACAACAACGTCGAGCAGCTCGAGACGCTGTTCGCCGAACGCGGTTCGCAACTGGCGTGCGTCATCGTCGAGCCGATCGCCGGCAACATGAACTTCGTCCGCGGCGACGCGAGCTGGCACCGCCGCCTGCGCGAACTGTGCACCGAGCACGGCGCGCTGCTGATCTGGGACGAGGTGATGACCGGGTTCCGCGTCGCGCTCGGCGGCGCGCAGCAGCTCTACGGCATCCGTCCCGACCTGGTCGTGATGGGCAAGGTCATCGGCGGCGGCATGCCGCTGGCCGCCTTCGGCGGACGCGCCGATGTGATGCGCGTGCTGTCGCCGCTGGGCGCCGTCTACCAGGCAGGCACCTTGTCGGGCAATCCGGTCGCGGTGGCCGCCGGCATGACCCAGTTGCGGCTGATCCGCGCGCCGGGTTTCCACCAGCGCCTGGGGGCGACGACGCGGCGGCTGATGCAGGGCCTGGAGCAGGCCGCGGCGCGCCACGGCGTGACCTTGCGCACCGATTGCGAAGGCGGCATGTTCGGGCTGTATTTCGCCGCCTCGCTGCCGCGCAACTATCCCGACATGGCGCGCGCCGACCTGGCGTTGTTCAAGCGCTTCTTCCACGCCATGCTCGACCGCGGCGTGTACCTGGCGCCGAGCATGTACGAAGCCGGCTTCGTCTCGGCCGCGCACGACGACGCGGTGATCGACGCCACGCTGCAGGCCGCCGACGGGGCGTTTGCCGCGCTGGCGCGCGGCTGATCGGGAGCCCGCTGCGCGTCAGCGCGGAAGCTGCACGTCCAGCGCGCGTGCGGCGATCACGTCGCTGCGCGCCCGCAGGTACGGGCTGCCGGGATGGCGTTCGAAAAAGCGCGGAGCCGGCAGCATGACGGCCAGGCGCGCGGCCTGCAGCCGGTACAGGCCGGACGCCGGGCGGCCGAAGTACCGTTGCGCGGCGGCTTGCGCGCCGTACACGCCGTTGCCCCATTCGACGCTGTTGAGGTAGATCTCCAGGATGCGGCGCTTGCCCAGGATCGCCTCGAGCATGAAGGTGATGACCAGTTCCTGCGCCTTGCGCACGTAGCTGCGCTCGGGCGACAGGAACAGGTTCTTCGCCAGTTGCTGGGTGATGGTCGAGCCGCCGACGATGCGGTGCATGCGCTCATTGCGTCGCTCGTGGTTGCGTCGCCAGGCCTCGCGCAGCGCGTCCCAGTCGACGCCGTCGTTGGTGTCGAAAGTCGCATCCTCGGACGCGATCACGGCGCGCCCCAGCCACGGACTGATCGCCGACAGGGGCCGCCAGTCGTGGTGCCACGCGGCCGCGTCGCGGGTGCGCAGCAGCCGCAGCTGGCCGTTGCGCATGAACGTGTCCGAGGCGACCGGAAGCAGCCGCCACGCGGCGATGCGCACGGCGAAGTAGCCCTGCAGCAGAACGGGCGCGCACAGCGCCAGCAGCAGCAGCGCGCGGGCGCGCGTGGGGCGGCGGCGGGTCATCGCGCGCGTTCCCGCGGCGCCGCCGCACGCAGTTCGGCATGCAGCGCGGCCAGCACCGGCGCGGTGTCCGGGCGCACCCCGCGCCACAGCGCGAAGCTCTCGGCGGCCTGCTCGACAAGCATGCCCAGGCCGTCGGCGGCCTGCGCGCCGGCGGCCAGCGCCTGGGCGACGAACGGGGTCGGCGCGGCCGCGTACATCAGGTCGTAGGCCAGTACGCCGGTGTGCAGCAGCCCGGCGGGAAGCGCCACGCCGTCTCCGCCGAGGCTGGCCGCGGTGGCGTTGACGATCAGCGTCGGCGCCCCGCCGGGGTGCGCGCGCGGCTCCAGCGCGCAGCCGCGCGCGCGTGCCAGATC
>JAJZHS010000082.1 GCA_021798395.1 Pseudomonadota bacterium | reverse complement strand
GCGTGCGCGGTCGCGCTGCGCGGCTTGCGCATGTTCGGCGCGCAGGTCGACTATCTGGTGCCGAACCGCTTTCGCACCGGCTACGGCCTGTCGCCCGCGCTGGCCGACGAGGTCGCGCGGCATCCGGCCGGCCGCCCCGATTGGATCGTGACGGTCGACAACGGCATCGCCAGCATCGATGGCGTGATGCGTGCCGCCGAACTCGGCATGCGGGTGCTGGTCACCGACCACCACCTGCCGGGCGCGGAGTTGCCCGCGGCCGAGGTCATCGTCAACCCGAACCAGCCGGGATGCGACTTTCCGAGCCGCAACCTCGCCGGCGTCGGCGTCATGTTCTACGTCCTGCTCGCGCTGCGCGCCGAACTGCGCGCGCGCGGCGCGTTCGCGCAGGCCGCGCAGCCACGGCTCGACAGCCTGCTCGATCTGGTCGCGCTGGGCACGGTGGCCGACGTCGTGCGGCTGGACGCGAACAATCGTTTGCTGGTCGCGCAGGGCTTGCGCCGCATCCGCGACGGGCGCATGCAGCCCGGGCTGCGCGCGCTGTTCGAAGCGGCCGGGCGCGACGCGGCGCGCGCCAGCAGCCTGGACCTGGGTTTTTCGCTGGGGCCGCGCATCAACGCCGCGGGCCGGCTGGCCGACATGACCGTGGGCATCGAGTGCCTGATCACCGACGACGCGCAGCGCGCCGCCGAGCTGGCGCAGACGCTCGACGCGATCAACCGCGAGCGCCGCGGAATCGAGGGCAGGATGCGCGACGAGGCGCTGCGCCTGCTCGCCGAGTTGCCTCGGGAGCCTTCGGCGCGAGCGTCGATCTGCCTGTACGCGCCTGACTGGCACGAAGGCGTGGTCGGAATCGTTTCCGGCAAGCTGAAGGACCTGCACCATCGGCCGACCGTGGTCTTCGCCCCCGCGGGCGACGGCCAACTGCGCGGCTCGGGGCGCTCGATCCCGGGTTTTCACCTGCGCGATGCGTTCGATCTGGTGGCCAAGCGCGAGCCCGGCCTGCTGCTGCGCTTCGGCGGCCACGCCGCCGCCGCCGGGTGCACGCTGCGTGCCGACGGTTTCGAGCGCTTCGCCGCCGCGTTCGACGCCGTCGCCGCCGAGCAATTGTCCGATGCGCTGCTGGCGCGGCGCCTGGAGGTCGACGGCGAACTGCCGGCGCAGTGGTTCGACGTGCAGACCGCTGCGCTGCTTCAGGCGCAGGTCTGGGGCCAGGGTTTCGCGCCGCCGCTGTTCTCCAGCCACGTCGAAGTGCTGCAGCAGGGGCAGTTCGGCGCCGCGCACCTGCGCGCGCGCGTTCGGCTGCTCGACGACCGCGCCGGCGGCGCCACGCGCGAGCTCATCGCCTGGAACCGCAGCGATTTCCTGCCGGCGCGCGCCCACGTGGCGTGGCGCCTGGACAGCAACACGTGGCAGGGGCGTACCCAGCTGCGCATGCTGCTCGAGGCGATCGAAGACGACGCCTGATCCGTCTTCGCGGCCTTCTTCCGGACAGCGCACGTTCTTCGACCGCGCGCTATGCTTGCGCGCCATGCAACCCGCCGACACCGTGCGTGCCGCAGCGCCGCCCGTCACGCCGCCGACCGATCTGGCCAACGAGCTCGATTTGCTGCTGCTGGGCGCCGACGACGAATCCGCGTTGCCTCCCGAGTTGCTGCGTTTCCTGCTCGATCGGGCGGGGCTCGACGGAGTCTGGCTGGGTCATTGCGACGCGGCAGGCACGCTGGAGCTCGCTGCGGTCGCCGGCGCCGGCATGGCCGAATACCTGGAGCGCGCCGGGATCGATGTGAACGGTTCGGGACCCGCGGCCCAGGCCTGGCGCAGCGGCCTGCCGCAAATCGTCGTCGACTGGGGCAGCGATGCGCGGACCGCGTCGTTGCCCGACTGCGCCGCGCACGCCGGCTGGCGCGGCGTGGTCTGCCTGCCGCTGCTCGGCGCCGACGGCCGCCGCGACCTGCTCGCCCTGTACAGCCGCACCCCGGGCTTTTTCCAGCAGGCGCCGGTGCAGCGGCTGGTCTGGCACCTGCACCAGGTGCTCGGACTCAAGCTCGGGCGAATCCGCCGCATGCACGAAGTCGTGCGGCGCGGCGAAACACTGCAGCTGCTGCGCAGCGCGCTCGACAGCATCGAGGCCGGGGTCATGCTGGTCGACATGCGTGCGCCCGACCAGCCGCTGGTCTACGTCAACGGCGCGTTCTCCCGGCTGACCGGCTACGGCGCCGACCAGGTGCTCGGGCGCAATGCGCGGCTGTTGCGCGACGGCGAAGGCGACGAGGCGGCGCGCGCCGACATCCGCGAAGCGCTGCGTGCCGGGCGCGGCTGCGAGGTCGAGCTGCGCAACCGGCGCGCCGACGGCAGCACGTTCTGGAACGCGCTGAGCCTGTCGCCGATCCGCGACGCCAGCGGTACCGTGACGCATTACGCCGCGCTGATGCGCGACGCCAGCGCGCGCCACGCGGTGGAGCTCGGCCATGAAGTCACGCAGGGCCTGTACCGTGCGCTGCTGGCCGAAGAGGAACTCGTGCTCAACGCCACCGACCTCGGCGAAATGCTGCAGCAGGCTTGCGAACGGCTGGCCGCCAGCGGCCTGTTCGGCAGCGTGCTGATCGGTCGCGTCGGGCAGAACGGCCGCCTGGACCTGCTGTCCAGGGCCGGCCCGGCACCGGTCGACGAGAGTTGGTACAGGCCCGACGTGCTCGGCGCCGACGCGCGCAGCAGCCTGGCCGGGCTGGTGTGGAACAGCGGGCGGCTGCACGTGTGCAACGACTACCTGAACGAGCCGGCGTTCGCCCCGCTGCACGCCGGAGCGCGCGCGGCCGGCGTGCGCGCGGTCGCGGTCGCGCCGGTGCTGCGTGGCGGCCATCGCTGGGCCATGCTCGGCGTCGCGTCCGGGCGCGTCGGCGTATTCACGCCCGCGGTGCTCGAATTGATCGAGCGCATCGCCGGGCTCATCGGCCACGGCATGGACGCGTTCGACCTGCGCCGCAGGCTGCAGCAGGAGCACCGCCACATCTCCTGGCTCGCCGAGCACGACCCTCTGACCGGCTTGCTGAACCGCCGCGGCCTGCACCTGCGCCTCGAAGAGGCGCTGGCCCAGGTCGACGCGCAGGGCGGGTGCGCTGCCGTGTGCATCCTCGATTTCGACGATTTCAAGCAGGTCAACGACAGCTACGGTCACGCCGCCGGCGACGCGTTGCTGCGCACCATCGCCGCGCGCCTGGTCGAGGCGGTGCGCACCTCGGACACCGTGGCGCGCCTGGGCGGCGACGAAATCGTGCTGGTGCTGCAGGGCCTGAGCGTGCGCGAGGAACTCGAACCGATGCTGCAGCGGGTGCGCGCGGCGATCGACGCGCAGGTGCCGTTGCCCGGCGGAGAGGCCGTGGTGCAGGTGCGCGCGAGCCTGGGCTTGACGGTCTACCCGGAAGACACGAGCGAACCCGACGATCTGCTGCGCCACGCCGACCAGGCGCTGTACACCATCAAGCAACAGCCTCGCGGTGCGGGTGCGCCGTTCTGGCGCATGTACCAGCCGTCGGTCGATCGCGATCACTTCGGCCATTTGCGGCTGGTGCGCGAGCGCTTTGCCGCCGGCGGCTTGCGCGTGCTGTATCAGCCGGTGGTCGACATGCTGACCGGGCGGGTGGTCGAGGTCGAGGCGCTGTCGCGGCTGGACGACGGCAGCGGGCGGCTGCTCGGCCCGACCGACTTCATCCCGCTGCTCGGACGCGACGCGCAGGCCGCGATGACCGTCGCCGTGCTGCGCCGCGCGGTGGCCGACGCCCAGCAGTGGCAAAGCGAGCACGACATCGAGGTCGCGGTCGCGGTCAACGTCGACCCGCTGCTGCTGGCGTCGGGCGAGGCGCTGGCCGCGGTGCGCGAAATCGTCGCCGAGCGCGCGTTCCCGCCGAAGCGCATCGTTCTCGAGATTCTCGAGCACAGCGACTTCCTGTCGCTGGCCAGCGCGCAGGACGCATTGGCCGAACTGCGCGCGTTCGGCTGCCGCATCGCGCTCGACGACATCGGCAGCGCGTATTCGTCGCTGCTTCGGGTCAAGGAGCTGCCGATCGACATCATCAAGCTCGACCAGAGTTTCATCCGAGGTCTTGCCGACCAGCCGCAGGATCTTCGGTTCGTGCAAAGCCTGACGCAACTCGCGCGAGGCCTTGGAGTCGACTTCATCGCCGAAGGCGCCGAGACCGACGACATCGTCGAGGCGCTGCGCGCGCTGCGCGTGCCGCTGGTGCAGGGCTACGGCATCGCGCGGCCGATGCCGGCCGACGCGTTCGGCACCTGGCTGCAGCGCTGGGCGCCGCAGGCCCAGGCGAGCCGCCGAGGGCTTCTGGGCTGCATCGCCGAGCAGCTCGTGGGGCTCGACATGGACTTGATGATCGCGCAGCACTACCCGGAGCCGAAGCCGCCGCTGAGCATGCGCGGCGACCCGATGGCCGGCCCCCTGGGGCAATGGCTGCGCCGCACCGGACTGGGCCCCGACCACGCGCTGACGCTGGCCTGCGCCGAGCTGTACGCGATGTTCGGCGACTGGCTCGAAGCCGGGCCGGACGCCGACGACAGCATGATCCAGTCGGCGCTCGACCATCTGCTGGGCAGCGCCGGCGCGTATCTGCGGCGCCAGGGCTGAGCGCGCCGCGGCGGTCGACGCTTCAGATCGGCTGCAGTCGGCCTTTGGCCAGCAGCAGCTGGGTGTCGCAGCGTCGCGCAAGCTCGCGGTCGTGGGTGACGAGGACCAGCGCGCCGCGCTGCTCGCGCACGACCTGCAGCAACAGCGCGACCATGCGTTCGGCGTTGTCGGCGTCGAGATTGCCGGTCGGCTCGTCGGCCAGCAGCAGGTTCGGCCGCGTGACCAGGGCGCGCGCCAGCGCCACGCGCTGGCGCTCGCCGCCGGAGAGCTCGCCGGGGCGGTGCGCGGCGCGCGCACCCAGGCCGACCTGATCGAGCATCGCCGCCGCTGCCCGGCGCGCGTCGGCGCCCGCGGCGCGCCGGATGCGCAGCGGCATCGCGACGTTGTCCAGCGCGCTGAACTCGGGCAGCAGGTGGTGGAACTGGTAGACGAAGCCGACGTGGTGGTTGCGCCATGCGCCCTGCGCCGCCGGCGACAGCGCCGACCACGCGCTGCCGCAGACCTCGATGCGCCCGGCGTCGGCCTGTTCGAGGCCGCCGAGCACGTGCAGCAGGGTGCTCTTGCCCGAGCCTGATGCGCCGACCACGGCCAGGGTGCGCTGCGGCCGCAGTTCGAGCTCGACGCCCGCGAGCACCTCGACAGTCTGCGGGCCGCCCTCGTAACGCTTGTGCACGCCGCTTGCGCGCAGCACCGGTTCGTCGTTCACGCCGCGTTCCTCATGGGGCCGGATGTCCGGCGGAGTTGTATTCGGGCACCTGCTCGGCCAGCAGCGCGCGCACCGCGTCGGGCGCGCGCAGGGCGCCGATGCGCGCGGCCAGCGCGTCCAGCGCCAGCAAGCCGTCGTCGGCATGGCGCGCCACGCGCAGTTTCGGGTGCGGCGTCGGCAGCGTGGTCTCGTCGTCGGCCAGCAGCTCCTCGTAGAGCTTTTCGCCCGGGCGCAGGCCGCTGAACACGATCGGCACTTCGTCCTCGCGCCGTCCCGACAGCCGGACCATCAAGCGCGCGAGGTCGACGATGCGCACCGGCTCGCCCATGTCGAGCACGTAGATCTGTCCGCTGTCGCCGACGAGTCCGGCCTGCAGCACCAGCTGCGCGGCTTCCGGGATGGTCATGAAATAGCGCACGATGTCCGGGTGGGTGACGGTGACCGGGCCGCCGGCGGCGATCTGCGCGGCGAAGCGCGGGACCACGCTGCCGCTGGAGCCGAGCACGTTGCCGAAACGCACCGCGACCATGCGGGTTCCCTGGTGCTCGCGCGCCAGCGCCTGCAGCGCGCGCTCGGCCAGGCGCTTGCTTGCGCCCATCACATTGGTCGGGTTCACGGCCTTGTCGGTCGAGATCAGCACGAAGCGCTGCGCGCCGCACGCCGCGGCGGCGCGTGCCGCGTGGATGGTTCCCAGCACGTTGGTGCGCAGCGCCTCGACGGCGTTGTCGCGTTCCATCAACGGGACGTGCTTGTACGCGGCGGCGTGGAACACGATGCGCGGACGGTGCGCGGCGAACAGTTCGTGCAGCCGCGCGGCCTCGCGCACATTGGCCGTCAGGTACGTCGTCGGCAGTCCGGGGTGGCGCCCGGCGAGTTCCTGTTCGAGTTGGTAGATGGCGTATTCGGAGCTGTCGACGCAGACCAGATGGCCGACGCCGAAGCGCGCCAGCTGCCGGCACAGCTCCGAGCCGATCGAGCCCCCGGCTCCGGTGACCAGCGCGCAGCCTCCGGCGAGCAGATCGGACAAGCCGCGCGCGTCGAGCTGCACGGCCTCGCGGCCGAGCAGGTCGTCGAGTTCGAGGCTGCGCGGCGCGCTGCGGCCCTGCGGCAGCCAGTCCTCGGCGCGCGGCAGCGTCAGCAGCGCGAGCTGCGCGCCGCTGGCCTGCTCGAGCAGCAGGCGGCGCCGTGCCGATCCGGCCGTCGCCGCGACCAGGGCGTGCTGCACGCGCAGCTCGCGCGCCGCGTCGGCCAGCGACTGCGGCGCGCCGAGCACGTCCAGCCCCTGCAGGCTGCGCCCGGCTTCCTCGGCCAGTGGACTGTACACGCCGCGCGCGCGCCATTGCCGATTGCCTTTCAGCGCGACCAGCGCGCCGGCAGCCTCGTCGACGCTGCCCAGCACCAGCAGCGGCTGCGACCCGCCGGGCAGGGCGCGTTCGGCGCGGGCGCGCGCCAGCAGGCGCATGGCGAGCAGCGCGCCGCCGGCGAGCAGCGGGTGGATCAGCACGATCGAGCGCGGGAACGAAGGCAGCCGCACGATCAGCAGGCTGGCCGCCAGGGCCAGCGAGGCCACGCCGGCCGCGGTGACCAGGCGCCGCACGTCGGGCAGACTGGCGTAGCGCCACGGCGTGCGGTAGGCGCCGAACGCCAGTAGGCAGCCGATCCACACCGCGACCGCCAGCGGCAGGCTGGCGGCGACGATGTGCACGATGTTCGGCGGCGCATTGTTGCGCAGCAGGCTGAAGCGAAACACGAAGGCCGCCAGCCAGCACACGGCCACCGCGACCGCGTCCTGCAGCGGCGGCATCCAGCCGATGCGGCTGGTGGTCGCGCTTTTCCAGCGCCAGGACCGTTTCATGCCTGCGCCTCGACCAGGTCGAGGCCGCGTTGCAGCAGCGCGCCGACGCGCGCGAGCTGCGCGGCGTCGAGGTTCGAGCCCGACGGCAGGCACACGCCGCCGGCGAACAGCGCCGCGCTGACGTCGTCGTCATGCGCGAAGTAGCGGCAGCCGGCGTACAGCGGCTGCAGGTGCATCGGCTTCCAAACCGGCCTGGCCTCGACGTTGTGGCGTTCGAGGAAGTCGAGCAGCAGGTCGCGCGCGCGCTGCGGCCGCGGGTGCTCGAGCACGAAGGCCGACAGCCAGCGCGTCGCGCGGTGGCCGGGCGGCTCGGCCATCCAGCGCAGCCCGCCGCGCCCGGCCAGGGTGGCACGGTAATGCTCGAACACCGCGCGCCGGGCGTCGACGCGCTGGCGCAGCACGCGCAGCTGGCCGCGGCCGATTCCGGCCAGCACGTTGCTCATGCGGTAGTTGTAGCCGTCCTCGACGTGCTCGTAGTGCCGCACCGGCTCGCGCGCCTGGGTCGACAGTCGCCGGGCGTGGTCGATCAGCCGCGCGTCGTCGCCGACCAGCATGCCGCCGCCCGAGGTGGTGATGATCTTGTTGCCGTTGAACGAGAACACGGCCAGCGCGCCGAAGCTGCCGCTGGCGCGGTCGCGGTAGAACGCGCCGAGCGATTCGGCGGCGTCCTCGAGCATCGGCACCCCGGCTGCTTCGAGCAGCGGCGCCAGCGCGTCCATCTCGGCGCTGAGGCCGTACAGGTCGACGACCACCGCGGCCTTCGCCCGCCGGCCCTCGGCGGCCAGCGCCTGCAGCGCGCGCTGCAGCGCGCGCGGCGACATGTTCCAGCCTTGCGGCTCGGAATCGACGAACACCGGGATCGCGCCGAGCTGGCGGATCGGGTTGGCGCTGGCGACGAAGGTCAGGCTCGAGCACAGCACCAGGTCGCCGGGGCCGACGCCGAGCAGCCGCAGGCCCAGGTGCAGCGCCGCGGTGCCGCTGCTGGTCGCCGCGGCGTGCGCCACGCCGACGTGCGCGGCGAGTTCGCGCTCGAAGGCGTCGACGTGAGGGCCCAG
Organism: Pseudomonadota bacterium; assembly: GCA_021798395.1. Classification (GTDB taxonomy): domain Bacteria; phylum Pseudomonadota; class Gammaproteobacteria; order Burkholderiales; family Burkholderiaceae_C; genus Thiomonas_A. The sequence goes on along the minus strand of JAJZHS010000082.1, from coordinate 578 downwards.
CGGCGCGATCCAGTTGCTGCGGAACGCCTCCTGCACCAGCCCGGCTTCGTCGTCGCCCAGGTGCGGCGACGACATCCAGACCCGCTGCGACAGCTCGCGCCGCGTGACCAGGTCGACGGCGCGGCCGGCGTCGTCGACGATCGGCACATGGTCGATGCGCTGCGCGTCCATCAGCTGCTGCACGTCGCGCATCGCGGCTTGCAGGCCGACGCTCAGCGGCGCTTTGGGCGGCAGCGCGGCCAGCGTGGTGTGCGGCGGCAGCCCGGCCAGCGCGGCGCGCCGCAGGTCGCCGTCGGTGACGGTGCGCAGCAGCCGGCGCTGCGCGTCGGTGACCAGCACGATGCCCTGCGCGGTCGCGTCCAGGCGCGCCAGCGCGTCGTGCAGCGTGGCCTCGGGGCCGAGCAGCAGGGAGTCGAAAGTCGTCGTGTGCATGATGGAAAGGGGGCAGTCACGCAGTGCGCAGCGGCCGTGCCGGCACGCCGGCCCAGGTCGCGCCGTCGGGGATCGGCCGGATGGCGACGGCGCCTGCGCCGAGCCGCGCGCCGGCGCCGACGTGCAGCCCCGGCAGCACCGTGCTG
>JAJZHS010000081.1 GCA_021798395.1 Pseudomonadota bacterium | reverse complement strand
GGCGACTTCGCCGCGTTCGTCGCCCGGCTGCGGCAGCGCCACGGCTGGCTCGACGCCGCGGTGTGCGCACGCTGGGCGCGCGGCTACGGCACCCGCGTCGAACATCTGCTCGACGGCGTGCGCGACGTGTCGGGGCTGGGCGCGCAGGTCGCGCCGGGACTGCACGAGGCCGAACTCGCGTACCTGGCGCGCGCCGAGTGGGCGCGCTGCGCGGACGACGTGCTGTGGCGGCGAAGCAAGCTCGGGCTGCACTTCGACGCGGCCCAGCGCAGCGCAGTGCAACGCTGGTTCGCGCGGAATGCGCCGCGACACTCCGCGCGCTGAAGGGAACGGTTGCGGGCCGTTGGATAATCCGGGATCCGGGGAATTTCCTGAGCTCGAGCTGCCCGAGGAGTGTTGCATGTCTGATGCGCCGATCCGTTCCATCCTGATCGCCAACCGTTCCGAGATCGCGATCCGCGTCATGCGTGCCGCCGCCGAGATGCACATGCGCACGGTGGCGATCTATTCGCAGCAGGACCGCCAGGCGCTGCACCGTTTCAAGGCCGACGAGAGCTATCTGGTCGGCGAGGGCAAGAAGCCGCTGGAGGCTTACCTCGATGTGCAGGACATCCTGCGCATCGCCCGCGACGCCGGGGTCGACGCAGTGCACCCGGGCTACGGCTTCCTGTCGGAGAACCCGGAATTCGCCGAGGCGGTGATGGCCGCGGGCATGCGCTGGATCGGCCCCGAACCGTCGGTCATGCGTACCCTGGGCAACAAGGTCGCCGCGCGTGCCGCGGCGGTCGCCGCCGGCGTGGCGGTGATGCCGGCGACGCCGCCGCTGCCGCGCGCGGTCGACGCGTGCGCGGCGCTGGCCGCCGAGGTCGGCTACCCCGTCATGCTCAAGGCCAGCTGGGGCGGAGGCGGGCGCGGCATGCGCGTGGTCGAAGGTCCCGAGGGCCTGGCCGACGCGCTGGCGTCGGCGCGGCGCGAGGCACTGGCGGCCTTCGGCAACGACGAGGTCTATTTCGAGAAGCTGATCCGCAACGCCCGCCACGTCGAGGTGCAGATCCTCGGCGACCGCTACGGCAACATCGTCCACCTGCACGAGCGCGACTGCACGGTGCAGCGGCGCAACCAGAAGGTCGTCGAGCGTGCGCCGGCGCCGTACCTGAGCGCGGCCCAGCGGTCCGAGTTGTGCGCCTCGGCGCTGCGCCTGATGCGCCATGTCGGCTACACCCACGCCGGAACCGTCGAGTTCCTGATGGACGCCGACGATCAGCGCTTCTATTTCATCGAGGTCAACCCGCGCATCCAGGTCGAGCACACGGTGACCGAGATGGTCACCGGGATCGACATCGTCAAGGCGCAGATCCGCATCACCGAAGGCGGGGTCATCGGCGTCGTCGAGGATTGCGGCGACGGCCGTCTGCCCAGCGGCGTTCCGGCGCAGGACGCGATCGCGCTCAACGGCCACGCGTTGCAGTGCCGGGTCACCACCGAGGATCCGGAAAACGGCTTCCTGCCCGACTACGGCCGGCTGGCCGCGTACCGCAGCGCCGCCGGCTTCGGAATCCGGCTCGACGGCGGAACGGCCTACGGCGGCGCCGTGATCACCCCGTACTACGACTCGCTGCTGGTCAAGGTCACGGCCTGGGCTTCGAGCTCGCGCGAGTGCATCCAGCGCATGGACCGCGCGCTGCGCGAATTCCGCATCCGCGGCGTCGCGACCAACCTGCAGTTCCTCGAGAACGTGATCAACCACCCGGCTTTTGCCGAAGGCCGCATCAACACCCGGTTCATCGAGAACACGCCCGAACTGCTCGAGTTCACGGTCCGCCGCGACCGCGCCAGCCGGCTGTTGAACTTCCTCGGCGAGATCGCGGTCAACGGCAACCCGGAGGTCCGCGGCCGCGCGATTCCCGCGCTGCCGTTTCCCGCGCCGGTCAAGCCGCGCGTCGACCTCGCGGCGCCGATTCCCGACGGCACGCGGCAGACGCTGCGCGCGCTCGGCCCGGAGGGGTTCGCGCAATGGATGCTGGCCCAGCGCCGCGTGCTGTTGACCGACACCACGATGCGCGACGCCCACCAGTCGCTGCTGGCCACGCGCATGCGCACCGCCGACATGCTGCCGATCGCGCCGTATTACGCGCGCGAACTCGCGCAGCTGTTCTCGGTCGAGTGCTGGGGCGGCGCGACCTTCGACGTGGCGATGCGGTTCCTGAAGGAGGATCCGTGGGAGCGGCTGGCGCAGCTGCGCGCGGCGATGCCCAACGTGCTGCTGCAGATGCTTTTGCGCGGAGCCAACGCGGTCGGCTACGCCAGCTACCCGGACAACGTCGTGCGGCATTTCGTCGCCCAGGCGGCGGCCCACGGCATCGACCTGTTCCGCGTGTTCGACTCGCTGAACTGGGTGCGCAACATGCGCGTGGCGATCGACGCCGTGCGCGAATCCGGCGCGCTGTGCGAAGGCGCGATCTGCTACACCGCGGATCTGTTCGACCCGCAGCGACCGAAGTACGAAATCGGCTACTACGTCGGCATCGCGCGCGAGCTGCGCGCCGCGGGCGTGCACGTGATCGGCATCAAGGACATGGCCGGCGTGTGCCGGCCGCGCGCCGCCGCCGCGCTGGTCAAGGCGCTGAAGGAGGAGACCGGTCTGCCGGTGCACTTCCACACCCACGACACCAGCGGCGCCTCGGCGGCGTCGGTGCTGGCGGCGATCGAGGCCGGGTGCGACGCGGTCGACGGCGCGCTCGACTCCATGAGCGGGCTGACCTCGCAGCCCAACCTGTCGGCCATCGCGGCGGCGCTGAGCGGAACCGAGCGCGATCCCGGGCTGTCCGCGGCGGCGCTGCACGTGGCGTCCACGTACTGGGAGGGGGTGCGCCGTTTCTACGCGCCGTTCGAGTCCGAGATCCGCAGCGGAACGGCCGACGTGTACCGCCATGAAATGCCCGGCGGCCAATACACCAATCTGCGCGAGCAGGCGCGGGCGATGGGGATCGCGCACCGCTGGAGCGAGGTGGCGCAGGCCTACGCCGACGTCAACCGGCTGTTCGGCGACATCGTCAAGGTCACGCCGAGCTCGAAGGTGGTCGGCGACCTGGCGCTGACCATGGTCGCCGGCGACCTGACTCCGGAAATGGTCGCGGACCCGCAGCGCGAACTCGCCTTCCCCGAGTCGGTGGTGCAGCTGTTCCGCGGCGAACTCGGTTTTCCGGCCGACGGCTTCCCGCCGGAGCTGGCGCGCAAGGTCCTGCGCCTGCGCGACGACGAGACTCCGCCGCAGCCGTATCGCCCCGGCGACACGCTGCCGCCGGCCGACCTCGACTCGCTGCGCGCGCAGGCCGAGGCCGAGTGCGGCATGCCGCTCGACGAGCGCCGGCTGGCCTCGTACCTGATGTATCCCAAGGTGATGCGCGACTTCTGCGAACACACGCGCAAATACGGCGACACGTCGTTGCTTCCGACTCCCGTGTTTTTCTACGGACCGCAGCCGCAGCAGGAAATCGCCGTCGACATCGATCCGGGCAAGACCCTGCTGATCGCGTTGCAGTCGATCACCCCGGACGGCGACGTCGCGCGCAAGGTCCAGTTCGAGCTCAACGGCCAGGGTCGCACGGTGCGCGTGCAGCACGCCGACACGGCGTCCGCCGGGCACGCCCCGCGCGTCGCCGATCCGAACGATCCGCTGCAGGTCGCAGCGCCGATGCCCGGAACCGTGGTCAGCGTCGCGGTTCAGCCCGGGCAGAAGGTGCAGGCCGGCGCGACCCTGCTCGCCCTCGAGGCGATGAAGATGGAGACCATCGTCACGGCCGATCGCGATGCGGTGGTCGCCGAGGTCCTGGTCAAGCCCGGCGACCGCGTGCAGGCCAAGGAACTGGCGATCGTGCTGGAAGCGTCGTCCTGAGCGGCGCGCGCCGGCGGCGCGGCGGTCAGTCGTTCAGCGAGGCGAACGTCGCGTGCCCGGCCAGAAGTCGCCGAAGCAGAGGCGCCGGCTGCCAGAATCCGGCATCGTCGTGCGGGTTCTGCGCGAAACGCTCCATCGCCTTCGCCACGTTGGACAGGCCCACGCCGTCGGCGTAGTGCAGCGGGCCACCGCGGTGGAGCGGGAAGCCGTAGCCGGCCAGGTACACCATGTCGATGTCGCTCGGGCGGCTGGCGATCTTTTCGTCCAGAATGCGCGCGGCCTCGTTCACCAACGCGTAGACCAGGCGCTGCACGATTTCCTCGTCGTCGATCGGGCGCGGGGTCAGGCCCAGCTCGGCGCGATGGCGCTCGATCATGTCCAGCACCAGCCGGCTGGGCACGGCGTCGCGCTTGCCCGGCGCATAGTCGTACCAGCCGGCGCCGGTCTTCTGGCCGAAGCGGCCCATGGCGCAGAGCAGATCGGCTGTCTTGCTGAAACGCACGCCGGGCTTTTCGATCGCGCGGCGCTTGCGGATCGCCCAGCCGATGTCGTTGCCGGCAAGGTCGCCCATGCGGAACGGGCCCATGGCGAAGCCGAAGGCCTCGATCGCCTTGTCCACCTGATCCGGGGTGCAGCCTTCGTCGATCAGGAAGCCGGCCTGGCGGGTGTATTGCTCGATCATGCGGTTGCCGATGAAGCCGTCGCAGACTCCGGAGACGACGCAGATCTTCCCGATCCTGCCGCCGACCGCCATGACGGTGGCCAGCACGTCGCGACCGGTTCCGCCGCCGCGTACCACCTCCAGCAGCTTCATGACGTTGGCCGGGCTGAAGAAGTGCATGCCGACGACGTCCTGCGGCCGGCGCGTGAAGGCGGCGATCGTGTTCAGGTCCAGCGTCGAGGTGTTGGAGGCCAGGATCGCTCCGGGCTTCATCACGGCGTCGAGTTGCCGGAACACCTGTTCCTTGACGCCGAGGTCCTCGAACACGGCCTCGATGACCAGATCCGCGTCGGCCACGTCGGCGTAGCCGAGCGTGGGCGTCAGCAGCGCCATGCGCTGTGCGTAGCGCGTCGGCTCGAGCTTGCCTTTGCCGACCTGCGCTTCGTAGTTCCTGCGCAGGGTGGCCAGGCCCCGGTCGAGCGCCTGCTGGCTGGATTCCAGCATCACGACCGGAATTCCTGCGTTGAGGAAGTTCATGGCGATCCCGCCCCCCATGGTTCCGGCGCCGATCACCGCGACTTTGGCGATGGTGCGCTGCGCGGTGTCGGGCGCAACGTCGGGGATCTTCCTGGCGGAACGCTCGGCCATGAACGCATGGCGCAGCGCCAGGCTCTGCGGTGTCCGCATGAGGTCGACGAAGCGTTCGCGCTCGTGCGCCAGGCCGACGTCGAACGGCTCGCGGGTCGCCGATTCGACGGCATCGACGCACTGAAGCGGAGCGGGGAAGTTCCGGTTCGCGGCGCGCACCGCGTCGCGGGCGGACTGGAAATAGGCATCGCCTTGCGGGTGCCCGCAGGGCAGGTCGCGCAGGCGCGGCAGGGGGGCGCCTGCGGCGTGCCTGCGGCTCGCCGAGCGCGCCAGCGCAACGGCCTCGTCGAGCACGGTGTCGGCTCCGCGCGCGAGCTGGTCGAACAATTTCTGCTCCGGGATCCCGACCAGCGCTTCGGCCGCGACCTGCTCGCCGCGGACCATGAGGTCGAGCGCCGGACCGACTCCGATCGCGCGCGGCAGCCGCTGCGTGCCGCCGGCGCCGGGAAGCAGGCCGAGCTTGACCTCGGGCAGCGCGACGCGGGTTCCGGGCGCGACGATGCGGTAGTGGCAGCCCATGGCCAGCTCCAGCCCGCCGCCGAGGGCCAAGCCGTGCAGCGCGGCGACGACGGGCTTGGACGCGCGCTCCATGGTGCCGATGACGCCGGCCAGGCCGGGCTCCTGGCCGGCCCTGGGCGAGCCGAATTCATGCAGGTCGGCACCGGCGCTGAACGCCCGGCCGGAGCCCGTCAGCACGATCGCCGCGACGTCCGGGTCCGCCTGCGCCTGCTCCAGCGCCGCGACGAGTTCCCGGCGGGTGTCCAGGCCCAGCGAGTTCAACGGCGGATTGTCCAGAGCGATCACCTCGACATCGCCCTGCAACGTGCATCGAACGGTCATGTCCTCTCCCAGCGTCAAGTGCCTGCAACTGGCTTACCATCCGCACAACGGTACCACGGGCGTCGAGGAAGCGCTCAGCGTTGGCTGCATCCGTCCGCCGACGGATGGCTTCGCCTCCTTCGCGCCCGGGCTGAGGGAGGGCGGGACATGTTCCACAACGACGAGGCGCCGACTGCGGCGGCCGCGGCATGAAGTACGTCGACGAGTTTCGCGACGGCAGCCTGGTGCAGGGCCTGGCGGCGACCATCGCGCGCGAGGCCGATGCGGCGCGCAGCTACCGTTTCATGGAATTCTGCGGCGGCCACACGCATGCGATTTCGCGCTACGGAGTCACCGACTTGCTGCCGCCGAACGTCGGCATGATCCACGGCCCGGGCTGCCCGGTGTGCGTGCTGCCGATCGGCCGCGTCGACATGGCCATCGAACTCGTGCTGCAGCACCGGGTCATGCTGTGCACCTACGCCGACCCGGTGCGCATTCCCGCGTCGAAGGGGCAGTCGCTGCTCAAGGCCAAGGCCGCCGGAGGCGACGTGCGCATGGTGTACTCGGCCGCCGACGCGCTGGAACTGGCGCGCACCCATCCCGAGCGCGAGGTGGTGTTCTTCGCCATCGGTTTCGAGACCACCACCCCGCCGACCGCGGTGGTGCTCAAGCAGGCGCTGGCGCTGGGGCTGCGCAACTTTTCCGTGCTGTGCTGCCATGTGCTGACGCCGTCGGCGATTTCGACCATTCTCGAATCGCCCGAGGTGCGGCAGTACGGCACCGTGCCGCTGGACGGGTTCATCGGCCCGGCGCACGTGTCGACCGTCATCGGAAGCCGCCCCTACGAGTTCTTCGCCGAGGAGTACCGCAAGCCGGTGGTCATCGCCGGGTTCGAGCCGCTGGACGTGATGCAGGCGATCCTGATGCTGGTGCGCCAGGTCAACGAGGGCCGCGCCGAGGTGGAGAACGAGTTCAGCCGCGCGGTCGACCGCGACGGCAACCTCAAGGCGCAGAATCTGGTCGCCGAGGTGTTCGAACTGCGCCGCGAGTTCGAGTGGCGCGGGCTGAACATCGTGCCGTATTCGGCTTTGCGCATCCGAGAAGCCTTCGCCCGATTCGACGCCGAGCGGCGCTTTCCGCTTGTCTACCGGCCGGTGGCCGACAACAAGGCGTGCGCCTGCGGCGCCATCCTGCGCGGGGTCAAGCGACCGTGGGACTGCAAGCTGTTCGGCACCGTCTGCACCCCGGAAACGCCGATGGGCTCGTGCATGGTGTCGTCCGAAGGGGCGTGTGCCGCGCACTACACCTACGGCCGCGGCAAGCAACTTCCGTCGTGACGCGTTCCGAACGCGAGCCTCCAACCGAAGTCCTTCATGCGCATTCTTTTCCTCACCCACGCTTTCAACGGTCTGACGCAGCGGCTGTACGCCGAACTCGGCGCCCTCGGCCATGAGGTGTCGATCGAATTCGACATCGCCGACGCGGTGGCCGAGGAGGCGGTGGCGTTGTTCCGCCCCGACGTCATCGTCGCGCCGTATCTGCGGCGCGCGATTCCGCACGCGATCTGGAGCCGGCACGTGTGCCTGGTGGTGCACCCGGGCGTGATCGGCGACCGCGGTCCGTCGGCGCTCGACTGGGCGATCCACGACGGCGAGGCCGCGTGGGGGGTGACCGTGCTGCAGGCCGAGGCGGACATGGACGCGGGACCGATCTGGGCCAGCGAGACCTTCGCCATGCGCGCCGGGCGCAAGGCCAGCGTGTACCGCAACGAGGTGACCGAGGCCGCCTGCCGCGCCGTGCGCGTGGCGCTGGAGCGCTTCGCCGCCGGCGATCGTCCGCTGCCGCTGGCCGACGCCGGCGGGCGCGGCCGGCAGCGCCCGCTGATGCGGCAGTCCGACCGCGCCATCGACTGGGAGCGCGACACCACCGCCGCAGTGCTGCGCAAGCTCGACGCCGCCGACGGCTTCCCCGGCGTCGCCGACGCACTGTTCGGCCGGCCCTGTCACCTTTTCGACGCGTGGCCCGAGGCCGCGCTGCGCGGGCGCCCCGGTGATCTGCTCGGCCGGCGCGAGACCGCGCTGCTGCGCGCGACGCGCGACGGTGCGGTGTGGATCGGCCACGTGCGGCGCGGCGACGGCGACCCGCCGATCAAGCTGCCGGCCGCGCTGGCCTTCGCGGCCGAATCGGCAGCGCTGCCCGAACTGCCCCTGGCGGACTGGTGGGCCGCGCCGAACCCGACCTGGCAGGACATCGCCTACCACGAAGCCGACGGCGTCGGGCTGCTCGCTTTCGAGTTCTACAACGGCGCGATGGGAACGCGCCAGTGCGCGCGCCTGCTGCAGGCATACCGCTGGGCCTGCACCCGGCCGACGCGGGTAATCGTGCTGGCGGGGGGGGCCGATTTCTGGTCCAACGGAATCCACCTCAACCTGATCGAGGCGGCGGACAGTCCGGCCGACGAGTCGTGGCGCAACATCAACGCCATCGACGATCTGGCCGAGGCTGTCATCACCACCGGCTCGCACGTGACGGTTGCCGCGCTGCGCGGCAACGCGGGCGCCGGCGGCGCGTTTCTCGCGCGCGCCGCCGACCTGGTGTGGGCGCGCTCCGGGGTGCTGCTCAATCCCCATTACAAGAACATGGGCAACCTGTACGGATCGGAATACTGGACGTATCTGCTGCCGCCGCGCGTGGGCGAGTCCGGCGCGCGCGCGATGATGCAGAACCGCTTGCCGCTGACCGCGCCGGCCGCCCTGGCGCAGGGTTTCGTCGACGCCTGCATCGACGTCGACGCGGCCGGCTTCGGCGCCGAGGTGGCGCGCCGCGCCGCGGCGCTGG
>JAJZHS010000080.1 GCA_021798395.1 Pseudomonadota bacterium | reverse complement strand
TGATTCTCGAATTCGACGGAAGACGACGATGGCAAAGATGCGGGTAGGGTTGGTCGGCTGGCGCGGCATGGTCGGCTCGGTGCTGATGCAGCGCATGCGCGACGAAGGCGATTTCGCGCTGATCGAACCGGTGTTCTTCTCCACCAGCAACGCCGGCGGCGCCGCGCCGGCGTGGGCCGGCGCCGGGCTGGCGCTGCACGACGCGCACGACCTCGACGCGCTGCGCAGCTGCGACGTGGTGCTGACCGCGCAGGGCGGCGACTACACCGCCGCGGTGTTCGAGCCGCTGCGCGCGAGCGGCTGGCGCGGGCACTGGATCGACGCCGCGTCGACGCTGCGCATGCGTGACGACGCGGTGATCGTGCTCGACCCGGTCAACCGCCCGGTGATCGACGCCGCGCTGGCGCGCGGCCAGCGCAACTGGATCGGCGGCAACTGCACGGTCAGCTGCATGCTGATGGGCGTGGGTGCGCTGTTCAAGGCCGGGCTGGTCGAATGGATGACCAGCATGACCTACCAGGCCGCCTCGGGCGGCGGCGCGCAGCACATGCGCGAGCTGCTGACCCAGTTCGGCACCCTCAACGCGGCGGTGCGCGGCCTGCTCGACGACCCGGCGTCGGCGATCCTCGACATCGACCGCGGCGTCATCGAGACCCAGCGCGCGCTGCCGGCCGACGCCACGCGGCAGTTCGAGGTGCCGCTGGGCGGCAGCCTGATCCCGTGGATCGACAAGGACCTCGGCGGCGGCGTGTCGCGCGAGGAATGGAAGGCCGGCGCCGAGACCAACAAGATCCTCGGCCATGCCACGCCGGTCCCGGTCGACGGCCTGTGCGTGCGCGTCGGCGCGATGCGCTGCCACAGCCAGGCGCTGACCTTCAAGCTCACGCGCGACGTGCCGCTGGCCGACATCGAAGCGCTGATCGCCGCCGACAACGCCTGGGTTCGCGTGGTGCCGAACACCCGCGAGGCCAGCATCCGCGCACTCACCCCGGTGGCGGTGACGGGTACGCTGACCATCCCGGTCGGCCGACTGCGCAAGCTGGCGATGGGCCCGCAGTACCTCGGCGCGTTCACCGTCGGCGACCAGCTGCTGTGGGGCGCCGCCGAACCGCTGCGCCGGATGCTGCGCATCGTGCTGGCAGCGTGAACCCCGGTCGACCCCCGCGTTTGCGGCGGGGATGCGACAATCGGGATCGCATGACAAGTTCGGCCAGGATGCGAACTTGTCAGCGTAACTCGCTGATGCTATGGTGATTTCACTCCAATATCGCCGCCTCTAGTGAACTCGCGCAAGTCCTCGACGCATCGCGTGTCCCGCTCCGGCCTGTGCCGCGCGCTCGCTGCCGCGTGGCTGGCGGCCGGGGCCGCGGTGTCGGCGCATGCGCTGGGCCTGGGCGCGGCGCGGGTTCTTTCGGCGCTGGGCCAGCCCCTGAGCGCGGACATCGCGATGAATCCGCTCAGCGCCAACGAGGCGGCAAGCCTGAGCATCGCGGTCGCACCCCCCTCGGATTTCGCCGCGCGGCAGCTCAGCTACAGCCACGCGCTCGATCAGCTTCGCGTCACCGTCGAGCATGGCGCCGATGGCCGCGTCTGGTTGCGGCTGCGCGGAACCCGACCGGTCAACGACCCCTATCTGGACGTGCTGCTGCGCGCGACCTGGTCCGGTGGCGAGCTGACCCGCGACTACACCTTGCTGTTCAACCCGCCCGGTTTCCACGAACCGGCGCCGGCGACCGCGATCGCACCGCAGGTCGGCGCGCCGCAAGTGGACGCGGCGCAGGTCAGCGCGGCGCCGGCGCCCGCCGCGCCGGAGCCGCAGTCGCCCTCCAGACGACATTCAGCTGGTCGGGTCGGGCAGCGCGCACAGGCGCGTGCCGCCGCGCCGCAGACGCCGCAGCAGGCGACCGCCTACCGCGTGCGCCCGGGCGACACCCTGAGCAGCATCGCGCGCCGGATTCCGGTCGAAGAACTGTCTCTCGACCAGATGCTCGTCGCCCTGTACCGGGCCAACAGCGGCGCGTTCATCGACCACAACATGAACCTGCTGCGGGCCGGAGCGGTGCTGCGGCTGCCGGCCGCGGCGGTCGCCGACGCGGTGCCCGAAGACGCCGCGCGGCGCGAAGTGATCGCGCAAAGCCGCGACTTCCAGGCCTATCGCCAGCGCCTGGCGCAACTGGCCGCGCAGGCCGCGCCGCGACCGTCGCAGCCGTCGCGGAGCAGCGCCGGGCGCATCGTCGCCGAGGTGCGCAAGCCCTCCGGCGCGGCATCGGCGCCGCGTTCGCGGCTGAAGCTGAGCAAGGCCGCGGTCGGCACGCAAAGCGCCGAGGCCAATCGCATCGCCGAACAGGAGCAGGCCGCGGCGATTGCCGCGAAGCTGGCCGCGGCGCGCGCCAGCGTGGCCGAATTGACCAGACTCGCGGCCAGCGCCGCGCAGGCTGAGGCGACGGCAGCCGCGCCACGTCCTGCACCGCATCCGGCGAAGCCGCGCACGGGCGCTTCGGCTCCTGCGGCTTCGACCCCTGCCGCTTCGGCCCCAGTCGCTTCGGCTCCAGTCGCTTCGGCTCCGGTCGCGCCAACGCCGCGCACCGTCGCCGCGACGCCGACGCGCAAGGCGGCTCCCGCTCTGCCCGGGCCGGTGGCCGTGCCGAAGCCGGCGCCGCGTGCGAAGGCTGCCGCTGCGCGCTCCAGCTGGCGCGACAGTCTGCTGGCCAACCCGCTGCTGCTGCCGGCCGGCGGCGGCGTGCTGGCCTTGCTCGTGCTGCTGCTGTGGTTGCGCCGCCGCGCCGCGGCGAAGGCTCCGCGCGACAGTTCGGTGTTCGACAGCCGCATCACGAGCGCAGACAGCTTTTTCGGCGGCAGCGGCGGTGAGCGCGTCGACACCCGCAACAGCACGCTGGGGTCGTCGATCGCGTACACGCCGAGCCAGTTCGACGCAGGCGACGTCGACCCGGTGGCCGAAGCCGACGTCTATCTGGCGTACGGGCGTGACCTGCAGGCCGAGGAAATCCTGAAGGAAGCGCTCAAGCAGCATCCGGACCGCAACGCGGCGCGACTCAAGCTGCTTGAGATCTACGCCAAGCGCAAGGACGTGCGCTCGTTCGAAATGACCGCGGCCGAACTGTTCACGCTGACCGAAGGCGCCGGGCCGGACTGGAAGAAGGCGCAGGACCTGGGGCGTCACCTCGATCCGGTCAACCCGCTGTACCACAACACCCAGCCGCCGGCGTCGCTCGGCAACCCGTCGACCATCCCATCGAGCGGATTCGAGCCCGCGGCGTCGATGCTGGGCGACTCCGGGCAGACGCTGCCGGCGACCGAATTGATGGCGCCCGGAGCACGCAGCGTGCCCAGCGTGGCCGCCACGGCGACCACGGCGACCACGGCGACCACGGCGACCGGGCTCGACCTCGATCTGGACCTGACCGGCGCCGCCGCGGGCAGGGTGGACACGCAGCGGTCGGCGCTCGACTTCGACCTCGGCGCGGCCGCGCCGTCGGTACCGCCCGCAACCGGGGTCGAACCCATCGACGAGGCCGCGTCCGTCGACGAAGCCGCGCCCGAGGCGCAGGCCGTTCCGGACCACGCCCCGCTGGAGTTCGACCTCAGCGATCTGTCGCTGGATCTGGTCCCTGCCGTCGCGGTCGACGCGCCCGATGCGCAGCCGACGCAGCAGCCGCCGCTGGACGGCGATCTGGAACTGGTTGCCGTTGACGAGCCGGAAGAGGCCGTCGGCGAGGCCCAGGCCGCTTCCGGTGCGCAGCAGGCCGCAACGCCGCCGGGCGAATCCGGCGCGCAACCGGTGGCGGAGCCCGCAGGCGAAGCGCGCGAACCGGCTTCGGCGCCGGAGGCGGACCAGCAGCCGGCCGAGGCGGTCGACACGCGGTTCGCGCTGATCGATGAATTCCGCGCGCTCGGCGATACGGACATGGCGCGCGACTTGCTGCGCGAGATCGTGGCCGAGTCCGACGGGCCCACGCGCGCACGCGCCGAGGCGATGCTGGCCGAGCTCGGCTGAGCGCGGCCGGGGCACGCGCTGGGCGTCGATCTCGGACACGATGCGCGTTGCGCTGGGCCTGAGCTACCGCGGTTGCGCCTACCAGGGCTGGCAGAGCCAGCCCGGCGGGCGCACGGTGCAGGACGCGCTCGAGCAGGCGCTGCACCGTTTCGTCGGCAGTCCGCTGCGCGTGGCCTGCGCCGGGCGCACCGACGCCGGCGTGCACGCGCTGCAGCAGGTGGTCCACCTCGACAGCCCGGTGTTGCGGGCGCCGTTCTCGTGGGTGCGGGGCGTCAACGCCTTTCTGCCCGCGGACGTCGTGGTGCGCTGGGCGCGCGAGGTCGACGACGCGTTCCACGCCCAGAAGAGCGCCCACGCGCGCCGCTACCGCTACGTGCTGGTGCAGAGCGCGGTGCGCCCGGCGCTGCTGCATGGGCTGGTCGGCTGGACGCATCTGGGGCTCGACGCCGACGCCATGCGCGCGGCGGCGGCCGAACTGCTCGGCGAGCACGATTTCTCGTCGATGCGCGCCAGCGCGTGCCAGGCGCCGAGTCCGGTGAAGACCATGCACGCGATCGACATCCTGCGCGACGGCGACACCTGGACCTTCGATTTCCACGCCAACGCTTTTTTGCACCACATGGTGCGCAACATCATGGGTTGCCTGCTCGCAGTCGGCGGCGGCGCGCGCGACGCGGCGTGGCTGCGCGCGGTGCTGCGCGCACGCGATCGACGCCTGGCCGCGCCGACCTTCATGCCCGACGGGCTGTATTTCGTCGGGCCGTGCTATGGGGGACAATGGGGACTTCCCGAGCCCCTTTGCGGCCATCCGGTGCTGCGCGCATGAGCGCTTGAGCGCGCGTCGGCCGCATCCCCCGCTTTCCGCGTATTCAGCGCTTTGGCCGCCATGCACCGTACCCGGATCAAGATCTGCGGCATCACCCGTATCGACGACGCGCGGGCCGCGGCGGCCGCCGGCGCCGACGCAATCGGCCTGGTGTTCTACGCACCGAGTCCGCGCGCGGTTGACCTCGAACAGGCGCTGGCGATCCGTCGCGCGCTGCCGCCGCTGGTCGGCACCGTGGCGCTGTTCGTCAACGCCGAGGCCGCCCTGGTCGATCGAGTGGTGCAGCGGCTGCGCCCGTCGCTGCTGCAGTTTCACGGCGACGAGACGCCGCAGGACTGCGCGCGCCACGGCCATCCGTACCTGCGCGCCGCGCGCATGCGCGCCGGGTTCGATTTGGTAGACTTCGCGCATCGCTACGCCGATGCCCAGGGTATCCTGGTCGACGCTTTCGTCGAGGGCTACGGTGGTGGCGGCGAGGTGTTCGATTGGTCACTGCTTCCAACAGACGTCGGCTTTCCCATCGTTTTGTCTGGTGGGTTGCGTGCGCAAAATGTGGCGCGGGCAGTGTCGCGCGTGCGCCCCTGGGCGGTTGACGTTTCCTCCGGAGTCGAAGCCGCCAAGGGGATCAAGGACGCCGCCGCGATGCGCGACTTTGTCGCCGCGGTGCGCGCAGCCGACGCCCAGCCGCCCCGTTGACGCCACGGCGCGGCGGCCCGACGTCGAATCGCAGTTCCCATTGCGCCCATCACCGACATGCTGGATTACGACTACCCGGATGCTCAGGGTCATTTCGGACCCTACGGCGGACGTTTCGTCGCCGAAACCTTGTTCAAGGCTCTCGACGAGCTCACCGCGGCGTGGGTCCACTACAGCCGCGACCGCGCGTTTCTCGACGAGTACGCGTACGAACTCAAGCACTTCGTCGGCCGTCCGAGCCCCATCTACCACGCCGCACGGCTGAGCCGCGAGCTCGGCGGCGCGCAGATCTACCTCAAGCGCGAGGACCTCAACCACACCGGCGCGCACAAGATCAACAACACCATCGGCCAGGCCATGCTGGCGCGCCGCATGGGCAAGCCGCGGATCATCGCCGAGACCGGCGCCGGCCAGCACGGCGTGGCGTCGGCCACCGTGGCTGCGCGCTACGGCATGGAATGCGTGGTCTACATGGGCGCCGAGGACATCGAACGCCAGGCGCCGAACGTCTACCGGATGAAGCTGCTCGGCGCCAGCGTGGTGCCGGTGCACAGCGGCTCGAAGACGCTGAAGGACGCGCTCAACGAGGCGCTGCGCGACTGGGTGACCCACGTCGAGAACACCTTCTACATCATCGGCACCGTGGCCGGGCCGCATCCGTACCCGGCGATGGTGCGTGATTTCCAGCGCATCATCGGCGACGAATGCGTGCAGCAGATGCCGGAGATGGTCGGGCGCCAGCCCGACGTCGTGCTCGCCGCGGTCGGCGGAGGCAGCAACGCGATGGGAATCTTCTACCCCTACATCCAGCACGAGGCGGTGCGCCTGATCGGTGTCGAGGCCGGAGGCGAGGGGCTGGCCAGCGGGCGCCACGCGGCGTCGCTGTCGGCCGGAACACCCGGAGTGCTGCACGGCAACCGCACCTACCTGCTGCAGGACGCCGGCGGCCAGATCATCGAGACGCATTCGGTCTCGGCCGGGCTCGACTACCCCGGGGTCGGCCCCGAGCACGCGTGGCTGAAGGACCTGGGCCGCGCCGAGTACGTCGCGGTGACCGACTCCGAGGCGCTCGACGCCTTCCACCGCCTGTGCCGCACCGAAGGCATCATCCCGGCGCTGGAGTCGAGCCACGCGCTGGCACAGGCGATGAACATGGCGCGCGACATGGACCCCGACAAAATCCTGCTGGTCAACCTCTCGGGCCGCGGCGACAAGGACATCGGCGCCATCGCCGCCCGCGAACAGGCCATGCGCGCAGCGCCTGGGGGGCAATCATGAGCGCGGCGCACGGCCGCTCCGAAGCCGCGCTCAGCCCCCTCGGGGGGCGGCGCGCAGCGCCTGGGGGCCAACCATGAGCGCGGCGCACGGCCGCTCCGAAGCCGCGCTCAGCCCCCTCGGGGGGCGGCGCGCAGCGCCTGGGGGCCAAATCATGAGCGCGGCGCACGGCCGCTCCGAAGCCGCGCTCAGCCCCCTCGGGGGGCGGCGCGCAGCGCCTGGGGGCCAACCATGAGCCGGATTCCCGCCACCTTCGCCGCGCTCGCCGCGCAGGGCCGCAAGGCGCTGATCCCGTACGTCACCGCCGGCGATCCGTCGCCGCAGGGGACCGTGGCGCTGATGCACGCGCTGGTCTGCGCCGGGGCTGACATCGTCGAACTCGGCGTGCCGTTCTCCGACCCGATGGCCGACGGCCCGGTGATCCAGCGCGCGGCCGAGCGCGCGCTGGCCCACGGCGTGCGCCTGGCCCAGGTGCTCGACTGGGTGCGCGCGTTCCGTGTCGACGACGCCCGTACCCCGGTGGTGCTGATGGGCTACGCCAACCCGATCGAGCGCTTCGGGGTCGACGCCTTCATCGACGCCGCGGCCGCCGCCGGGGTCGACGGCGTGCTGGTGGTCGACTATCCGCCCGAAGAGTCGGAGGCGTTCGCTCGCGCGCTGCAGGCGCGCGCCATCGACCCCATCTTCCTGCTCGCGCCGACGTCGACCGAGGCCAGGATGCGCCAGGTCGACGCGCTGGCCAGCGGCTACGTGTACTACGTGTCGCTGAAGGGGGTGACCGGCGCGGCCCATCTCGATGCCACCGGCATCGCCGCGCGCTTGCAGCACCTGCGCGCGCATGTGAGACTGCCGCTTGGCGTGGGCTTTGGCATTCGCGACGGCGCCAGCGCGGCCGCGGTCGCCGCCAGCGCCGACGCCGTGATCATCGGCTCGCGGATCATCGAATTGATGGAAGGCCTCGACGACGCCGCCGCGCGCGCCGCCGCCGCGGCGTTCGTCGCCGACATCCGCCAGGCCATCGACGCGCCGCGCGCGGCGCCCACCAGGAGCACGTCATGAGTTGGCTCGAAAAGCTGCTGCCCCCGAAAATCCAGCCCACCGAAGCCGGCAGCCGGAGGCAGATGCCCGAGGGGCTGTGGATCAAGTGCCCATCGTGCGAGTCGGTGCTGTACAAGACCGACCTGGAGAAGAACCTGTCGGTGTGCCCGAAATGCGCGCACCACATGCGCATCGGCGCGCGCCAGCGCATCGACGCGCTGCTCGACGGCGAAGGCCGCTACGAAATCGGCCAGGAAATCCTTCCGGTCGACGCGCTGAAGTTCAAGGACAGCCGCAAGTACGCCGAACGCCTGAAGGAAGCGCTGGAAAACACCCAGGAGACCGACGCGCTGGTCGTCATGGGAGGCGCGATCCAGAGCATCGCGGTGGTCGTGGCGTGCTTCGAATTCGAGTTCATGGGCGGCTCGATGGGCTCGGTGGTCGGCGAGCGCTTCGTGCGCGGCGTCGAGACCGCGCTGGAGCAGAAGGTGCCGTTCCTGTGCTTCACCGCCACCGGCGGCGCGCGCATGCAGGAGGGGCTGCTGAGCCTGATGCAGATGGCCAAGACCAACGCCGCGCTGGCGCGGCTGGCGGCCGCGCGCATTCCCTACATCAGCGTGCTGACCGACCCGACGATGGGCGGCGTGTCGGCCAGTTTCGCCTTCGTCGGCGACGTCGTGCTGGCCGAGCCGAAGGCGCTGATCGGATTCGCCGGTCCGCGCGTGATCGAGAACACGGTGCGCGAGAAGCTGCCCGAGGGCTTCCAGCGGGCCGAGTTCCTGCTGCAGAAGGGCGGCGTCGACCGCATCGTCGATCGTCGCGAGCTGCGTGCCGAGCTGGCCCAGCTGCTCGCGCTGCTGCAGCGCCAGCCCGCCGATGCCGTCTCCGCTTGATCCGGCCGCGGCCGGCTGGGATCTGGCGCGCTGGCTGCAGCACGCCGAGGCGCTGCACGCGCAGCCGATCGCGCTCGGGCTGGAGCGTGTGGCGCAAGTGCGCGACGCGCTGGGTCTGCGCTTCGCGTGTCCGGTGTACACGGTGGCCGGAACCAACGGCAAGGGTTCGACCTGCGCCTACCTCGAGCACGTGCTGCTGGCCGCCGGCTACCGCGTCGGCGTGTACGGCT
>JAJZHS010000079.1 GCA_021798395.1 Pseudomonadota bacterium | reverse complement strand
AGACGGTGCACGAAACCGCCGCCAGCGCCAGGAGCGCCGCCCCCAGTCGCAGCCGCGGCGCCTGCGGGCGCTGCAGCGCGGCCGCGCCGCACAGCACGGCCAGCAGCGTCGCGCAACCGATCCACAGCTGGCGCGGCAGCGGCAGCGGCTGCGGCTGCGCCAGCGCCTCGACCCAGGCCGGCCAGTCGCCCGCGCCCACGCCCGTGCCGAGCAGGGCCTGGGCCAGCGGCGCGGCGACCTGTCCGGTGGCGAACGGCGCCGGCGTCGGCCACAACAGCGCGGCGGGCCACGCCACCAGCAGCAGCAGACCGAAACTGGCGTCGGCGGCGAACCAGCGCTGCCGGTACCGGCGCAGCGCGGCGCTGATCCGCAGCCGCGGCGCCAGCCAGATCGCCAGCGCCGCGCCGAGCGCGCCGCCGAGGCTGTTCATCGCCCAGTCGACGTTCGACGACACCCGCGCCGGCAGGAAGGTCTGCAGCGCCTCGACGGTGAACGACAGCAGCACGCAGCCCAGCGTAGCGGCCAACCAGGCGCGCGCGCCCCGCCGCCGCGCCGCGAGCAACCAGCCCAGCGGCAGATAACCGACGACGTTGAGCCACAGGTCGGAGAACGTCAGATAACGCGGCAGCGGCGCGGTGACGAACGCCAGCGGGCTCAGCCCCTGCCAGCGCCAGCCCGAGAACGGGTACAGGCTGGCGTAAAGGATCAGCAGCGCGTACGCGACCCGCGCGTAGCGCGCGAACGCCGACGCTTCGCGCCCGGCCACTTCGCCCCCCCCTCAGAACGGCTTGGCGACGACCAGCGGCACGATGACGAACATTGCCAGGGTCGGGATCTCGTTGAACCAGCGGTACCAGACGTGGCCGTGCAGATTGCGCCGCTGCTCGAATGCGCGCAGCTGCCCCTTGCACGCGCCGTGAAACGCCAGCAGCACCAGGACCATTGCCAGTTTCGCGTGCATCCAGCCGTTGCCGGGGCCGTGCAGGCCGATGCCGAAACCCAGCCACAGGACCAGGCCGAAGCCGACCGCCGGAACCATCAGCAAGGTGGTGAAACGGTAGAGCTTGCGCGCCATCAGCAGCAGGCGCTCGCGCTCGGCCTCGCTGCCTTCGGGCACCATGGCCAGGTTCACATAGATCCGCGGCAGGTAGAACAGTCCGGCGAACCAAGAGATGACAAAAATGATATGCAGCGACTTGACCCAGAGATAAGCCATGACGATTCCTCGATCCAATCCCGCAGTGTAGTTTTTGCACCCGCACCGCGCGCCGGCGCCGGGCAAAAAAAGCCCCGCTTTCGGGCGGGGCAACAGCCTTGAAGCCAAGGCACCCGCTCAGGGAGGAGAAGCGGGAGGCGGCGAGGCCACCTGAGAGAATGGATTCGACTAAGCTGGCGGAGTTCCATCCTTGCTCCCGCTCATTTGTAATAATATGCAACTGCCGAACTTTCCCGCGTTGCGCATGCGCCGGCTGCGCCGCGACGATTTCAGCCGCCGCCTGGTGCGCGAACACCGCCTGAGCGCCGACGACCTGATCCTGCCCGTGTTCGTGCTCGACGGCGAAGGGCGCCGCGAGCACGTGCCTTCGATGCCCGGTGTCGAACGCCTGAGCATCGATCAGCTGCTGCCGGTGGCCGCCGAATGCGTGCGCCTCGGCGTTCCGCTGATGGCGCTGTTCCCGGTCATCGACCCGGCGCTGAAGACGCCCGACGGGCTCGAGGCGGTGAATCCCGACGGCCTGGTGCCGCGCGCGGTGCGCGCGCTGAAGGCGGCGTTCCCGCAACTCGGCGTGCTCACCGACGTCGCACTGGACCCCTATACCTCGCACGGCCAGGACGGGCTGCTCGACGCCAGCGGCTACATCCTGAACGAGCCGACCGTCGAGGTTCTGGTGCGCCAGGCGCTGGTGCAGGCGCAGGCCGGTGTCGACGTGGTCGCGCCCAGCGACATGATGGACGGTCGCATCGGCGCGATCCGCGGCGCGCTCGAAGGCGCCGGGCACATCCACACCCGCATCATGGCCTACAGCGCCAAGTACGCCAGCGCGTTCTACGGCCCGTTCCGCGACGCGGTCGGCTCGGCGAGCAACCTCGGCAAGGCCGACAAGAAGGTCTACCAGATGGACCCGGGCAATTCGGACGAGGCGCTGCGCGAAGTCCAGCTCGATATCGCCGAAGGCGCCGACATGGTGATGGTCAAGCCCGGCATGCCGTACCTGGACATCGTGCGCCGGGTCAAAGAGACGTTCCGCATGCCGACCTTCGTCTATCAAGTCAGCGGCGAGTACGCGATGCTCAAGGCCGCCGCGGCCAACGGCTGGCTCGACGGCGACGCGGTGATGATGGAGTCGCTGCTGGGCTTCAAGCGCGCCGGCGCCGACGGCATCCTGACCTATTTCGCGCTCGACGCGGCGCGCGCGCTGCAACGCGCCTGAGGCGCGCCGCGCGTCAGCGCCACAGCACGACCAGCGCCACGGCGATCCAGCCGAGGGCGAAGTTCAGCTGCACCGGCGCGTGCAGGCGCTGCAGCGCGCGGCCGACAACCGGCCAGTCGGCGGCGCGCGCCGCGCGCCGTGCCTGGCGGTACGGCCCGAACTGGATATAAGCGAACACCAGCACCATCAGCGCGCCGATCGCGGCCATCGCCTGCCAGCCGGGCGGGGCCGCGGACCCGGCGGCCGCCAGTGCGGCGACGCCGCTGCCCAGCAGCAAGCCGATGCTGGCCCACACCAGCGGGAAGAAGCGCGCCAGCACGGCCAGCAGCAAGCGCGGCCGCGTCGGCGGCTCGAGTTCGGCGAACGCAGCCGGGCGCAGCGCTGCGAGCATGAACACCATGCCGCCGAGCCAGACGATCGCACCGACCAGGTGCGCAAGCAACATCCATGCAGGCATCGGGATCTCCACGCGCCGCGCGCACCGCGCTGGAGCGCAGCCGGTGCGGTGGCACGACAAGAATTGCTTGACGTGCAACAAATCGGTGCACACCGGGTCGAAAAACCCTGGTATGCGCCGACGCTTCCTTTATACTTCCGCTGTTTGTCCGCAGAGGATTGTCGTGTTTTTTCGCCGCCGGCAATCCGTGCGAACCCGTAACCCCGGTCCGCCGGGAAACGCCCCGAATTCGTGCGCCACCGCGCGCCCGGCTCGGCCCCTATTGTCCTCACGCACCGTGCAAGCTACCGATTCCTGGCAGGAAGACGCCGACGACACCCGCCCCCCGCTGAGCCGGGAGCAGGCGCGCGCCTTGCTGGCCGCCAAGCCTGGCGTGTCGCCCGGGCGCGTCGTCGCGCTGCAGGCGCTGGTCGCACTGCTGGTCGCCGCAGTCGCGTGGGCGCTTGCCGGCCGGGCCTCGGCGCTGTCGGCGTTGTGGGGCGGCGCGGTCGTGATGCTGCCCGCGGCGCTGTTCGCCGGCGGCATGCGCCGCTGGCTGGTCCGCCTTCCGCCAGCATACGCCCTGTTCGGCTTCGCCTTTGGCGAACTGCTGAAAATCGCGCTGACCGTCGTGCTGCTTCTGCTTGCGCCACGCCTGCTGCCGGCGCTGCACTGGCCGGCATTGCTCGCCGGGCTCGTCGTCACCCTGCAGGTGTACTGGATCGCGCTGCTGCTGCGCGGCCGCCGCGCAGCCTGACCCAGTCTGACAGTCTGACAGTCTGACAAACGCCATTCCCATCGTCCTCGATCGCTGACCCGACCGAATCCCATGTCCGCAGACCAAGCCCCCCTGACCGCCGGTGAATACATCATTCACCACCTGACGCAGTGGACCAGCGCGCCGCGTGCCGGCGTGATCGATTTCCACATCGTCGACGTCGACTCGATCATTTTCGCCGTCGGCCTCGGCGTCATCGCCTGTTTCGTGCTGTGGCGCGTCGCGCGCAGCATGACCAGCGGCGTTCCGGGACGCCTGCAGGCGGCGGTCGAGTTCCTCGCCGAGTTCGTCGACGAACAGTCGCGCGGAATCGTGCGCAACGCCAAGTCGCGCGAATTCGTCACCCCGCTGGCGTTCGTCGCGTTCATCTGGATCGTGATGATGAACCTGATGGACCTGATTCCGGTCGACCTGATGCCGCGGCTGTGGCAGGCCGCGCACCCGGGCGTGAACCCGGAGCACGTGTTCCTGCGCATCGTGCCGACCGCCGACCTGTCGGTGTCGCTCGGCATGTCGATCACCATCCTGTTGCTGAGCCTTTATTACGGGATCAAGATCAAGGGTGTCGGCGGCTGGCTGCACGAACTGTTCACCGCGCCGTTCGGCAACCATCCGCTGCTGTGGCCGCTGAACTTCGCCATGCAGCTGCTCGAATACCTGGCCAAGACCCTGTCGCACGGGATGCGGCTGTTCGGCAACCTGTACGCCGAGGAAATCCTGTTCATGATCATCGCGCTGATGGGCGCGGCCGGTCTGAGCAATCTGACCGGCTGGGCGCTGTTCTTCGGCAACATCGCCGCCGGGCTGGCGTGGTCGATCTTCAGCCTGCTGGTCATCGTGCTGCAAGGCTTCATCTTCATGATGCTGACCCTGGTCTACATCGGGCAAGCGCACGACCACCATTGATGCGCCCGATTCAATTCGCTTCTTCCTTTTTTCGCTGACTTCCAAACTTTCAACTGGAGATATTCATGGATCACGTCCTCGGTTTCGTCGCTCTGGCTGCTGGCCTGATCATCGGTCTGGGCGCGAACGGCGCTTGCATCGGCATCGGCATCATGGGCAGCAAGTACCTCGAGTCGGCCGCCCGCCAACCCGAACTGATGAACGAACTGCAGACCAAGATGTTCCTGCTCGCCGGCCTGATCGACGCGGCGTTCCTGATCGGTGTCGGCCTGGCGATGATGTTCACGTTCGCCAACCCGTTCGTGCTGAAGTAATCCAACTCAGCATTCGACCCCACCGACAGACTCAGCAAAGGTTAGCGCCATGCATCTGGACGCAACACTGATTGCGCAGCTCTTGGTGTTCTTGTTGCTGGCGTGGTTCACGGCAAAGTTCGTGTGGCCACCCATCACGAGGGCCCTCGACGAGCGCGCGAAGAAAATCGCCGACGGCCTCGCCGCCGCCGACCGTGCCAAGGCCGAACTGGCCTCGGCGAACAAGGAAGTCGAGCAGGAACTGGCGCGCTCGCATCAGGAAAGCGCCCAGCGACTGCACGAAGCCGAGCGCCGTGCGCAGGCCATGATCGAGGAAGCCCGGCGCAAGGCCGAAGAGGCCGGAGAGGGCATCATCAACCAGGCCAGGGCCGAAGCCGAGCAGCAACTGATCAAGGCGCGCGAAACGCTGCGCGACCAGGTCGCGGCGCTGGCCGTCAAAGGCGCCGAGGCGATCCTGCGACGCGAGGTCGACGCCCGGGCGCACGCCGATCTGCTCGCGCAGCTGACGGCCGAGCTTTGACCGGAGCACGCCATGGCTGAACTCGCCACCGTCGCGCGGCCGTACGCCGAAGCGATTTTCCAAGCCGTGCAGGGAACGGCCACGCCGGCCCCGCTCGATCAGGTCGCCTCCGAACTCGACGCGCTGGCGCTGCTGGCCCGCGACGCCCAGGTGCGCTCGCTGGCCGGCGACCCGCAGCTGGCCGCCGAGCGCTTCGGCGAGTTGCTGCTGTCGGCGCTGCCGCAGCAGCCCTGCGCCGCGGTGCGCCAGCTGCTGCAGGTCGTGCTGGAGAACCATCGCCTGGCCACGCTGCCCGCGATCGCCGCGCAGTTCCACCAGCTCAAGGACGCCGCGCAGGATCGCGCCGAAGTCGTCATCCAGAGCGCGTTCGCGCTCGATGCGGCCCAGGTCGACGCGCTGCTGCCGGCGCTGGAGCGCACGTTCGACCGCAAGCTCTACGCCCGCGTCGAACTCGAGCCCGGCCTGATCGGCGGAATCCGCGTGCGTGTCGGCGACGAGGTGCTCGACACCTCGGTGCGCGCGCGCCTCGACGCGATGCGCAGCGCCCTGACCGCCTGAGCGCCACCCAATAGAGATCTGAGGCAATCATGCAACTCAATCCCGCAGAAATTTCCGAACTCATCAAGAGCCGCATCGAGGGCCTCGGGGCCAGCGCGAACGTGAAGAACCAGGGCACCGTGGTCTCGGTGTCCGACGGTATCGTGCGCGTGCACGGCCTGTCCGACGTGATGCAGGGCGAAATGCTCGAATTCCCCGGCGACACCTTCGGCCTGGCGCTGAACCTGGAGCGCGACTCGGTCGGCGCCGTGGTGCTCGGCGAGTACGGCCACATCTCCGAAGGCGACACGGTCAAGTGCACCGGACAGATCCTGTCGGTGCCGGTCGGCCCCGAGCTGATCGGCCGCGTCGTCAACACCCTGGGCATGCCGATCGACGGCAAAGGCCCGGTCGACGCCAAGCTGACCGACGTGGTCGAGAAGGTCGCTCCCGGCGTGATCTGGCGCAAGTCGGTGTCGCAGCCGGTGCAGACCGGGCTGAAGTCGATCGACTCGATGGTCCCGGTCGGCCGCGGCCAGCGCGAGCTGATCATCGGCGACCGCCAGACCGGCAAGACCGCGGTGGCCGTCGATGCGATCATCAGCCAGAAGGGCAAGGACATGATCTGCATCTACGTGGCGATCGGGCAGAAGGCCTCGACCATCGCCAACGTGGTGCGCAAGCTGCAGGAAACCGGCGCGATGGACTACACCATCGTCGTCGCCGCGACGGCGTCGGACTCGGCCGCCATGCAGTACCTGGCCCCGTACGCCGGCTGCACCATGGGCGAGTACTTCCGCGACCGCGGGCAGGACGCGCTGATCATTTACGACGATCTGACCAAGCAGGCCTGGGCCTACCGTCAGGTTTCGCTGCTGCTGCGCCGCCCGCCGGGCCGCGAAGCCTACCCCGGCGACGTGTTCTATCTGCACAGCCGCCTGCTCGAGCGCGCCGCGCGGGTCAACGAGGAATACGTCGAGAAGTTCACCAACGGCGCCGTCAAGGGCAAGACCGGATCGCTGACCGCGCTGCCGATCATCGAGACCCAGGCCGGCGACGTCTCGGCGTTCGTGCCGACCAACGTGATCTCGATCACCGACGGCCAGATCTTCCTCGAGACCGACCTGTTCAACTCGGGCGTGCGTCCCGCGATCAACGCCGGCGTGTCGGTGTCGCGCGTCGGCGGCGCCGCGCAGACCAAGGTCATCAAGAAGCTCTCCGGCGGCATCCGCACCGACCTGGCGCAGTACCGCGAACTGGCCGCGTTCGCCCAGTTCGCCTCCGATCTCGACGAAGCCACCCGGCGCCAGCTCGAGCGCGGTCGCCGCGTCGTCGAACTGCTCAAGCAGCCGCAGTACCAGCCGGCGCAGGTCTGGCAGATGGCCGTGTCGCTGTACGCGGTCAACAACGGCTACCTCGACGACCTGGACGTCGGCCAGATCCTCGGCTTCGAGAAGGGCCTGCACGCGTTCCTGCAGGGCCAGCACGCGGCGCTGGTCGACAGCATCGAGTCGAAGAAGGACCTGGGCAAGGACGACGAAGCCACGCTGAAGGACGCGATCGCCGCGTTCAAGAAGAGCGGCGCGTACTGACGCACGCGCGATGAGCGCAGGCCCCGCGGCGGCAGCGGCGGGGCCCAAGGAGAAAGCAGCATGCCAGGAATGAAAGAAGTCCGCGTCAAGATCAAGAGCGTGCAGAACACGCGCAAGATCACCAAAGCGATGGAAATGGTCGCGGCGTCGAAAATGCGCAAGGCGCAGGACCGCATGCGCGCCGCGCGCCCCTACGCCGAAAAGGTGCGCGCGATCACCAGCAACCTGAGCCAGGCCAACCCGGAGTACAGCCACCCCTTCCTCGTCGTGCGCGCGCCCGTGCGCCGCGTCGGCGTCATCGTCGTGACCACCGACAAGGGCCTGTGCGGCGGCCTCAACACCAACGTGTTGCGGCTGCTGACCCAGCACCTGCGCGAATGGCAGGGCGCCGGGGTCGAGGTCAAGGCCTGCGCCATCGGCAACAAGGGGCTGCAGCTGCTCAACCGCCTCGGCGTCGACGTCGTCTCGCACGTCGTGCAGATGGGCGACAAGCCGCATCTGGACAAGCTGGTCGGCCCGGTCAAGGTTCTGCTCGACGCTTACGAGCGCGGCGAGATCGATGCCGTGCACCTGGCGTTCAGCCGCTTCGTCAACACCATGAAGCAGGAGCCGGTGCTCGAGCCGCTGGTGCCGCTGAGCGCGCAGGCCATGCGCACCACCGAGGCCGAGCGCAAGGAATACGGCTGGGACTACATCTACGAACCCGACGCCAAGCCGGTGATCGACGCGCTGCTGGTGCGCTACATCGAGGCCCTGGTCTACCAGGCGGTGACCGAGAACATGGCCTGCGAACAGTCGGCCCGCATGGTCGCGATGAAGGCCGCGTCGGACAACGCGAAGACCGTGATCAACGAACTGCAGCTGGTCTACAACAAGAGCCGCCAGGCAGCGATCACCAAGGAATTGTCGGAAATCGTCGGAGGCGCCGCTGCGGTCTGATGCAGCGCGACCACGCACCCATTTGAAATTCGGAGAAGCTTGATGAGCACCGCCCAAATCCAAGGCAAGATCGTCCAGTGCATCGGCGCTGTGATCGACATCGAATTCCCGCGCGAGAACATGCCCGCGGTCTACGAGGCGCTGCGCCTGGCCGATGACCAGGAGCTGGGCCTGGCCGAGCGCGGCGTGACCTTCGAGGTCCAGCAGCAGATCGGCGACGGCGTGGTGCGTACCATCGCGCTCGGGTCGACCGACGGCCTGCGCCGCGGCATGAACGTCAACGCCACCGGAGCGCCGATCTCGGTGCCGGTGGGCACCGGCACGCTGGGCCGGATCATGGACGTGCTCGGCCGCCCGATCGACGAGGCCGGCCCGATCCAGTCCGACGAGCTGCGCTCGATCCACGCCAAGGCGCCGGCGTTCGACGAACTGTCGCCGTCGGTCGACCTGCTCGAGACCGGCATCAAGGTCATCGACCTGGTCTGCCCGTTCGCCAAGGGCGGCAAGGTCGGCCTGTTCGGCGGCGCCGGCGTCGGCAAGACCGTCAACATGATGGAGCTGATCAACAACATCGCCAAGCAGCACAGCGGCCTGTCGGTGTTCGCCGGCGTCGGCGAGCGCACCCGCGAAGGCAACGACTTCTACCATGAAATGGAAGAGTCGAAAGTGCTCGACAAGGTCGCGATGGTGTTCGGCCAGATGAACGAGCCCCCCGGCAACCGCCTGCGCGTGGC
>JAJZHS010000078.1 GCA_021798395.1 Pseudomonadota bacterium | reverse complement strand
CAACGGCGTCGTCGGCCACCTGAACTCGGGCTGCACCTTCCCGGCCACGCGCATTTACCAGAACGCGGGCATTCCGAACATCACCCCGTCGTCGACTGATCCGAAGATCGCCAAGCAAGGCTTCGACACCTTCTTCCGCATCATCGCCAACGACAACGCGCTGGGCGCAGGTCTGGCGAACTACGCCAAGCAGACGATGCACGCGAAGACCGTTGCGGTCATCGACGACCGCACCGCGTATGGGCAGGGCGTGGCCGACGTGTTCGCGAAGACGGCGACGAAGGACGGCCTGAAGGTCGTCGACCGCGAATACACGAACGACAAGGCGACCGACTTCTCGGCGATTCTGACCAAGATCAAGTCGGAACACCCGGACGTGATTTTCTACGGCGGCATGTACAGCCAGGCCGGCCCGATGCTGCGCCAGATCCAGCAACTGGGGATCAAGGCCAAGTTCATGGGAGGTGACGGCATTTGCGCGCCCGAGCTGGCCAAGCTGGCCGGCGACGCGGCCGACATCACGGTGTGCGCCGAGGGCGGCGCGCCGGTCGCACAGATGCCCGGCGGCAAGGCGTGGAAGAAGCGTTACGACGCCAAGTTCGGCGCCAGCGCGTTCCAGATCTACTCGCCGTACTCGTACGACGCGACGATGGTCCTGGCGCACGCGATGGCCAAGGCCAAGTCGGCCGATCCGGCGAAGTACCTGAAGTACGTCCGCAACATCGACTACAACGGTGTGACGAAGAAGGACATCCACTTCGAGAAGGACGGCAACCTGGCCGATCCGGTCATCACCCTGTCGACGTTCGACCACGGCACGAAGAAGGTCGTGGCGGTCGAAGCGGTCAAGTAATCGCGCCGTCCAGGCGGGGTCTTCGGGCCCCGCGTGACGCGCACGCCCCGGCTCGCGCCGGGGCTTTTTCATTTTGGCCCATGAGCAAAGCGTTCACCCGTGAATCCGACGCCGACGACGACGACGCGCCGGCGTTGCCATCCCTGCCCGCGGGGACGAAGAACTACATCACCCCGGCGGGCTACGCCCGCTTGCGCGCCGAGTTGAAGGCGCTGGTCGAGCGCGAACGCCCGCAGGTGGTCGAGACCGTGGCCTGGGCCGCGTCCAATGGCGACCGCTCTGAAAACGGCGACTACATCTACGGCAAAAAGCGGCTGCGCGAAATCGACCGCCGCATCCGCTTCCTCGGCAAGCGACTCGACGCCGCCGAGGTCGTCGACGCCTCGCGCCAGCACGGCAACGATCAGGTCTTCTTCGGCGCCACCGTGCGTTACCGCGAACACGGCGGCGCCGAGCGCGAGGTCTCGATCGTCGGCATCGACGAGGTCGATCCGCAGCACGGTGCGATCAGCTGGATCTCCCCGGTGGCGCGCGTCTTGCTCAAGGCCCATGCAGGCGACGTGGTCACGTTGCCCGCCCCGGGCGGGGTGCTCGAACTCGAGGTGCTCGACGTGCGCTATCCGGCGCCGCGCTGAGCGGCGGGCGCGGCTGGAGCGCTCAGGCGCGCGACTTGGCCCGGTACGCGCGGACGACGAACTTGTGCACGCGCACGGCGCGCAGGATGTCGGCCAGATGCTTGCGATCGCGCACCGCAAGCAGGAAGCGCAGTTCGATGGTCGGCTGGCTGCTGCTGTCGTCGTCCATCGTCACGTGCAGAATGTCGGCGTCGTGCTCGCTGGCCGCCGCCGCGAGCTTGGCGAGCACGCCCTTGCCGTTGTTGACGACCACGACCAGAGCGGCCTGGTAGAGGCCCGAGACCGACGACGACCAGTTCAGGTCGATCCAGCTCTGCGGATGTTTCTGGAACAGGCGGCGCGCCTGCGGGCAATCCTGCAGGTGCACGGTCAGGCCTTCGCCCTTGCCGAGGTAGCCGAGCACCGCGTCGCCGGGGATCGGACGACAGCAACTCGCGTAATGCACCGAGGTTCCCTCGCTGCCGTCGAGCTGCAGCGCGCCACGTTGCGGAGCCACCGCGCTGGCGTCGTCGGTTGCGGTGTCGAGCAGGCGCACGCGCGCGGCGACGATGTCGGCGACGCGTTTGCCCAGCCCGATGTCGGCGAACAGCTCATCCTGGCTGCGGTTGCCGCTCCAGTGCAGCAGTCGGCCCCAGTCGCCGGGGTCGAGGTCTTCCAGGCGCAGGCCCTGGTGCGTCAGCGCGCGCGCCAGCAACCTGCGGCCGAGTTCCTGCGACTCGGCCTGCTGCGACACTTTGAGCGCGTGGCGGATTTTCGAGCGGGCGCGTCCGGTGCGAACGAACCCGAGCCAGTTCGGGTTCGGCCGCGAGTTCTGCGCGGTGACGATTTCGACCACGTCGCCGCTGTGCAGTTCGGTGCGCAGCGGAACCAGTTCGCCGTTGACCTTGGCCGCCACGGTCTGGTTTCCCAGGTCGGTGTGCACCGCGTACGAGAAATCCACCGGCGTGGCGCCGCGCGGCAACGCGAGGATGCGCGATTTGGGCGTGAAGACGTACACCGCGTCGGGCGCCAGATCGACCTTGACCGTCTCGAGGAACTCGGCCGCGTCACGGTTCTCGTTCTGGATGTCGAGCAGCGACTGCAGCCACGCCGACGTCGTCGCCTGCGCCATCGCATCGGTTCCGGTCTTGTACAGCCAGTGCGCGGCGACCCCGCTCTCGGCCACCCTGTGCATCGTTTCGGTGCGGATCTGGAACTCCACCGGAGCTCCGGTCGGCCCGATCAGCGTGGTGTGCAGCGATTGGTAGCCGTTGAGTTTGGGGATCGCGATGAAGTCCTCGAACTTGCCCGGCATCGGTTTGTACTGGGCGTGCAGCACGCCGAGCGCGCGGTAGCAGTCGAGCACGTCGGGGACGATGACGCGGAAGCCGAAGATGTCCTGCACGTGCGCGAACGAACGATGCTTGCGCTGCATCTTGCGGTAGATGGAGTACAGAGTCTTCTCGCGGCCGTAAAGCTGGACCTTAATCCCCGCGTCGGAAAACGACTTGGTCGTCGCCGCCAGGATGCGGTCGACCAGATCGCGGCGGTTGCCGCGCGCCACGCGCAGCGCCTGGCCGAGCACGGCGTAGCGCATCGGGTGGCTGTGGCGGAACCCCAGGTCCTGCAGTTCGCGGTAGACCTGATTGAGGCCGAGCCGGTACGCGATCGGCGCGTAGATTTCCATGGTCTCGGTCGCGATGCGCCGGCGCTTGTCCACGGTCATCGCGTCGAGGGTGCGCATGTTGTGCAGACGGTCCGCGAGCTTGACCAGGATCACGCGAATGTCGCGAGCCATCGCCAGCAGCATTTTGCGGAAACTTTCCGCCTGGTTTTCCTCGCGGCTGGAGAAATGGATCTTGTCCAGCTTGGTCAAACCGTCGACCAGGGTCGCGACCGTCGCACCGAAGTGTTCGACGAGTTCGCCCTGGGTGATTCCCTGGTCCTCGGCCGTATCGTGCAGCAGCGCGGCCATCAGCGCCTGGCTGTCGAGCTTCCAGTCGGCGCAGATCTCGGCCACCGCCACCGGGTGCGAGATGTAGGGCTCGCCGCTGGCGCGGTATTGGCCGAGATGCGCGGCGTCGGCGAAACGGTATGCGCCCCGGATCTGCTGCAAGTCGGCTTCCGACAGATAGCCGGAAATCTGCTCGAGCAGACCGCCCAGGCTGACCGGGCGGTCATGCTGCGCGGCCGCATCGACCGGCACGGGCGCAGCCGCCTCGGGCTTGCGCCGCACCACGGGGCGCTTGCGCGGCGCGCCACCGGAGGAGGGCGTAGGCGGGGGGTGCATGCGGGAGCCGATCGGCGCCGGCCTGAGCGCGCGCGGCGCCCTCAGGCCGGCACGCGTTTGAGCATTTCGATGCCGACCTGGCCGGCGGCGATTTCACGCAGCGCGGTCACCACCGGCTTGTCGCGCGACTCGACCTTCGGCGTGTGGCCCTGCGCGAGCATGCGCGCGCGGTAGGTCGCCGCCAGCACCAGTTGGAAACGGTTGGGGATCTTTTCGAGGCAATCCTCGACGGTGATGCGGGCCATGCTGGTTCCTTGGCGAATGAGTGCTGGGCGGCGATTTCAGGCGATTCCCAGGGCGGCGAACACCTCGGGATGCGCCCGGCGTTGCGCCGCGTAACGCAGGCGCTGGGCGGCGACGACCGCCTGCAGATCGCGCAGCGCGTGGTTGATCTCGTGGTTGACGATTATAAAGTCGAAGGACGCCGCGTGCGGCGTTTCCACGCGGGCCTGGAGCAGGCGCCGCGCAATGACCTCGGCGCTGTCTTCGCCGCGGCGCAACAGCCTGGCCTCCAGTTCGGCGTACGAAGGCGGCAGGATGAACACGCTGACCGCGTTGGCAAAGCGCGCCTTGACCTGCGCCGCGCCCTGCCAGTCGATTTCCAGCATGACGTCGGCGCCGTTGGACATGTGCCGCTCGAGCCACGCGCGCGAGGTGCCGTACAGATTGCCGTGCACCTCGGCCCACTCGAGGAACTCGCCCTCGGCGATGCGCTGCTCGAAAGCCTCCCGGCCGACGAAGCAGTAATCCCGGCCGTCGACTTCCTGGCCGCGCGGCGCGCGCGTGGTGTACGAAACCGACAGGCGGATCGCCGTATCGCGCGCCAGCAGGCTGCGCACCAGGCTCGACTTGCCGGCGCCGCTGGGCGCGGCGACGACGAACAGATTGCCGGGGAAGTCGCCGTGCGGCGACGGCGCGCGCGCCGTGTCTCCAGAGGTGCTCATTCCAGATTCTGGACCTGTTCGCGCATCTGTTCGATGCAGACCTTCATGTCGACGGCGCGTTCGCTGAGTTCGGCCAGCGCCGATTTCGAGCCGAGGGTGTTGGCTTCGCGGTGGAGTTCCTGGATCAGGAAGTCGAGCCGCTTGCCGACTTCGCCGCCGCCGCCGATGACGGTGCGCACCGCATCGACGTGGCCGAGGAGACGGCTGATTTCCTCGGCCACGTCGATGCGCATGGCGTAGGCGGCGGTTTCCTGCAGCACGCGCTCGCGCATCGCCTCGGAGTCGCCCTCGGCGCCCGCGGCCTGCAGCGCTTCGCCGACCCGGGCGACGAAACGCTCCTGCTGGCGGGCCACGGCCTGCGGCGCGAGCCGCTCGGCCTGCTGCGCCCACTCCTGCAATTGCGCGCAGCGCGCGAGCAGGAATGCGCCGAGGCGCTGGCCCTCGGCGGCACGCGCGGCCTGCAGCGCGGCCAGCGCGGTCTCGGCGACGCGCTGCAGCGTGGCGCCAAGCTGCTGCGCGTCGACGCGCGCGCCCGTCTGGGTCGACGCCAGGCGCCAGAGGTCGCCGACCGACAGCGGGCGCAGGTGCGGCGCGCGCTGGCGCAGCGCCGCTTCGGCCTGCAGCAGCTGCTCGACGGCGTGGGCGTCGGGCTGCGCGTACGCGCCTTGCGGCTGCTCGATGGTGACCCGGCATTCGACCTTGCCGCGGCGCAGCGCGCCGGCAAGCAGAGCGCGCAACTGCGGCTCGGCAGCCCGGGCTTCGTCGGGAAGCCGCCAGTTCAGGTCGAGGAAGCGTCCGTTGACGCTGCGCAGCTCGACGCGCACGGCCAGCGCGGGCTGCGCGCCGGGAACCGGAGCGGCAGCCTCGGCATAACCGGTCATGCTATAAAGTGACTTCACAGGGCACTCCTGTCCAATCCGGGCATTGTTCCACAGTGCACGGTCGAACCGCGCTGCCGTTGCCCAGCCATGACCAAATCCAAGCCGGCCCCGCTGGAATCCGACACCAAGGTCGGTGGCTACCGGGTCGTGCGCAAGCTGGCCAGCGGGGGGTTCGGCGTCGTCTATCTGGCGGTGGGCTCGGACGGCCAGCGGGTGGCGATCAAGGAGTATCTTCCGGCGTCGCTGGTCGAGCGCGCGCCAGGCGCGATGGTTCCGGTAGCCGACCCGGAAAAACTGTCGCTATACCGTTTGGGCCTGAAAAGCTTCTTTGAGGAAGGCAGATCGCTGGCGCAGATCGCGCATCCGAGCGTCGTCAGTGTGCTGAATTTCTTCCGGGAAAATGAAACCGTCTATATGGTGATGAATTACCTGGAAGGCGCTTCGCTGCAGGAATTCATCATGACGGCGCGCGAGCTCAAGCGCAAGAAAATATTCCGGGAATCGACCATCCGGTCGCTATTCGACGAAATTCTCCAAGGGCTGCGCGTTGTGCACCAGCACAAAATGCTGCACCTGGACATCAAACCGGCGAACCTGTTCATCACCGACGACGACAAGCCGATCCTGATCGATTTCGGCGCCGCGCGCGAAGTGCTCGGCCAGCAGGACAAGCGGTTCAGGCCGATGTACACGCCGGGGTTCGCCGCGCCCGAGATGTACAAACGCGATGCGTCGTTCGGGCCGTGGACCGACATCTACGCCGTGGGCGCGTGCATCTACGCGTGCATGACGGGTTACCCGCCGTACGAAGCCACCCAGCGGCTCGACAAGGACCGCCTGCCGATGCAGCTGAGCAAGCTGCGCGGGGTCTATTCGGACAATCTGATCGAGATCGTCGAATGGTGCATGGCGCTGGATCCGCTGGCGCGGCCGCAAAGCGTGTTCAACCTGCAGAAGGAACTCGGCGGCGACGCACCGCGGCGCTATACCCAGCTGACGCTGGGCGAGAAGATGCGCATGCACATTGACGAGCTGGTGCACGACACGCGCTCGCGGGTCGACCGCGCGCGCCAGGTCACGCGGCTGGGCGCCGGTGCGGCGCAGCGCCGGGAGCGCTGATGCGATTTTCGGTCTATCAGGTCAGCCGTCGCGGCGCGCGCGCGTCCAACGAGGACCGCATGGGCTACTGCTACACGCGCGACAGCGTGTTGTTGGGGCTGGCCGACGGCATGGGCGGGCACCCGCGCGGCGACGTCGCCGCGCAACTGGCGTTGCAGACGGTGGTGGCGATGTTCCAGCGCGAGGCGCGGCCAGAACTGGAGGACGCGCGCGCCTTCCTGCGCCGCGCCGTGCTCAGTGCGCACGACCAGATCCAGCGCTACGCCCAGGCGCAGGGGCTGCGCGATTTTCCGCGCACCACCATCGTGCTGTGCGTGCTGCAGCGCGGCGTCGCGCAATGGGCGCACGTCGGCGATTCGCGCCTGTACTTCGTGCGCGGCGGGGCTTTGCTGACCCGCACGCGCGACCACTCGCACGCCGAGCAGCGGCTGCTCGGCGGTGCCGCGCCGCAGTCGCCTCCGGTCAACCGCAACGTGCTCTATACCTGCCTGGGTTCGCCGCAGCCGCCGTTCGTCGAAATCGGCGTGCCGCAGTCGCTGCGCGGCGGCGACCTGGTGCTGCTGTGTTCCGACGGACTGTGGAGCCAGGTTCCGGAGGACACGCTGATCGAACTGCTCAGCCGGCACGCGCTGTCGGACGCGGTGCCCGAAATGGTCGAACTGGCGCTGCGCCACAAGGCTGCGCATTCCGACAACGTCACCGCGCTGGCGATCGAGTGGGAAGGCGAGGGGCACGACGAGGTCAGCACCCAGGGCATCCAGCCCGGAGTGTTCGCGTCGACCTTCCAGTCGGGTATTCCCGACACCGCGATCGACGAACTCGACGACGCCAGCATCGAGCGGTCGATCGCCGAAATCAACGAAGCCATCCGCCGTTCCGCGGCGAAGAAATAGGAGTTCCATGCCGACTGTCCGGACCGATGGGCGCGCCAGCCTGGCGCTGCGCCCGGTGCGTTTCGCGCGCCACTACACCTGCCACGCCGAGGGCTCGGTGCTGGTCGAATTCGGCCGCACCCGGGTGCTGTGCACCGCCAGCGTCGACGAGCGGGTTCCGCCGCACCGGCGCGGCACCGGCGCCGGCTGGGTCACCGCCGAATACGCCATGCTGCCGCGCGCCACCCACACCCGCGGCGAGCGCGAAGTCAAGCGCGGCCGCCCGCAGGGCCGCACCGAGGAGATCCAGCGCCTGATCGGGCGCAGCCTGCGCAGCGTGTTCGACATGGCGTTGCTCGGCGAGCGCCAGATCGTGCTGGACTGCGACGTGCTGCAGGCCGACGGCGGAACCCGCTGCGCGGCCATCACCGGCGCCGCGGTGGCGGCGTGGGACGCGTGCAGCTGGCTGCTCGAACGCGGCCTGGTGCAGCGCCGCCCGATGCGCGAGCTGGTCGCCGCGGTCTCGGTCGGCTTGCTCGGCGGCGACGTGCTGCTCGATCTGGCGTACGACGAGGACTCGACCTGCGACTGCGACATGAACGTGGTCGGAAGCGCCGCCGGCGGCCTGGTCGAAGTGCAGGGCACCGCCGAGGGCGCGCCGTTCAGCCGCGCGCAGCTCGACGCCCTGGTCGACGCGGCGCAGCACGGCATCGCGCAACTGGTCGCGCTGCAGCGCGCCGCGCTGGCATGAAACGGCTGGTGCTGGCCAGCGGCAACGCCGGCAAGCTGGCCGAGTTCGGCGCGCTGTTCGGCGGCTTGCGTCTGCAGCTGGCGGCGCAGTCGGACTGGAACGTTGCGCCGTGCGACGAGCCTGCACCGACCTTCATCGAGAACGCGCTGCTCAAGGCGCGGCACGCGGCGCGGCACACAGGGCTGCCGGCGCTCGCCGACGATTCGGGATTGTGCGTGGCCGCGCTCGGCGGCGAACCCGGGGTGCGCTCGGCACGCTTCGCCGGCGACGCGGCCGACGACGCCGCCAACAACGCGCTGCTGCTCGAGCGCCTGCACGGCGTGACGCAGCGCCAGGCGCATTTCGTCTGCGTGCTGGTCGCGCTGCGCCGCGCCGACGATCCCGAGCCGCTGATCGCCCACGGCTGGCTGCACGGCTCAGTCGCCGCGCGGCCGTGCGGCGACGGAGGTTTCGGCTACGACCCCCTGTTCGTTCCCGGCGGGGCGCATGCCACGCTGGCCGAACTCGACGCCGCGGCGAAGAACGCCGTCAGCCACCGGGGTCGCGCGGCCGCGCAGATGGCGCGGCTGCTGCAGGCGTTCTGGGGCGTCGCCGCACACGCGGCCGATGCGGCGGGTCGGGGGCCGGCGTGAGCGTCGACGACGCCGCGCTGCAGCGCGCCGCGGCGCGGCTGCCCGAACTGATGCGCGCCGGCGTCGTGCACCTGCCCGAACCGCCGCCGCTGACGCTGTACGTGCACATGCCGTGGTGCCTGCGCAAATGTCCCTACTGCGACTTCAATTCGCACGCCGGCGACGCCGACGAGACGGGCTACCTGCACGCGCTGCTCGCCGACCTCGACGCCGCGCTGCCGCTGGTCTGGGGCCGACGCGTGCGCAGCGTGTTCATTGGCGGCGGCACGCCGAGTCTGTTCGGGCCCGATGCGATCGACGCCCTGCTCGGCGGCGTG
>JAJZHS010000077.1 GCA_021798395.1 Pseudomonadota bacterium | reverse complement strand
GATCGCCGCGCCGGGTCGCTTCCTTCTCGGTCAGGTTGAGCAGGTTGCCCAATTCGCGGCTGAACTGGATCTCGCCGCCGGTGCCCTGCACCTGTGGCAGCCGCTTCAGCGCGCCCTGCACGCTGCTCAGCAGGCCGCCGGCGTTGACCCCGGCGCGCGCCAGCAGCGCCTTCGGGCCGTCGAGCCGCAGCATCGCCGCCAACAGGTGCAGCGGCTCGATGTACGGGTTGTCGCGGCCCAGCGCCAGCGACTGGGCTTCGGCGAGGGCCTCCTGGAATTGGGTCGTGAGTTTTTCGACACGCATGGAATTCTCCGTTGGACTGCGGTTACATGCGGCGCTGCGGCGGATTTTTCAAGCGCGTGCCGTTGATCTGGATGAAGGCGCCGCAGGGACCTTCGCTGCAACATGGGGATGCGCTGCGCAGTCCGCCGGGTTTATGCTGGGCCGGATCTCGTGCCTTGCCGTGCGCCCCCGCTCGGCGAGGCGCCGCGCACGCCACCGACCGGAGAACGCCATGAACGACAACGCCACGACCGCCACCGACAAACTCGTCAACCAACTGCGCGAGGTCGCCGCCGACGCCGAGGAACTGCTGAAACTCACCGCAGGCCAGGCCGGCGAGCGCCTGGCCGACGTGCGCGCGCGACTGGGCGCGCGGCTCGAGCGCACGCGTGCCGACCTCGGCGCGATCGAGGCGCAGCTGCTCGCCAAGGGCAAGGAGGCCGCCCGCGCCACCGACCAGTACGTGCACGACAATCCGTGGAAAGCCATCGGCGCCAGCGCCGGGATCGCGTTCCTGCTCGGTCTGCTGATCGGCCGGCAATGAGCGACGGCGGCGCCACGCTGCGGGCACGACTGGACGCTGTGCTCGGCCTGGCGCAAACGCGCCTGGAACTGCTCGCGCTCGAACTGCACGAGGAAAAGCTGCGCCTGGCGCGTCTGCTGCTGATGACCGTGCTGGCCGCACTCTTTCTGGGCAGCGCGCTGCTGCTCGCGGTGCTTTGGCTCACCGCTGCACTGTGGGACAGCCACCGCTTGCTCGCGCTGGGCACCGGCACCGTGCTGCTGGCGCTCGGCGGCGTCGCCGCGGCCACCGCCGCGGCGCGCACCCTGGCGGCCGGAAGCCGGCTGTTCGCCGCCAGCCTGGATGAGCTGCGGCGCGACCGCTCGGCGCTGGCATCGCGCGATGCGCCCTGACCGCGACGCGCTGCAGCAGCGCAAGGGCCGCCTTCTCGAGCGCAGCGCGCAGCAGCGTGCGCAACTGGTCCAGCTGGTCGACGACGTCGACGCGATGCTCGGGCGCGCGCGGGATCTGCGCGCCGCCGTGCTGCGCCATGCCCGCTGGCCGCTGCTGGGCGCCGCCGCGGCGCTGCTGCTGACGCGCCCGCGGCTGCTCGGACGCTGGGGCACCCGTCTGTGGCTGGGCTGGCGCGGCTGGATGGCACTGCGCCGCCGCGCCGCCGCGCTGCGCGGACGCTGACGCGCCGCGTCAGTCGTCGGCGGCGCTGTTGCGCGACGCGATTCCCCAACAGCCCAACGCGTCGTCGTCGGCCTTGCGCGCGTCGACCCACTCCGCGCCGTG
This sequence comes from Pseudomonadota bacterium, assembly GCA_021798395.1. Lineage (GTDB taxonomy): Bacteria > Pseudomonadota > Gammaproteobacteria > Burkholderiales > Burkholderiaceae_C > Thiomonas_A. Next base: position 7,759 of record JAJZHS010000077.1, on the reverse strand, counting down.
CGCGCCGGTCTGCTTCTTCCACAGTGGGGCTTGCGTCTTCAGGTAGTCCATCAGGAACGCGCACGCGTCGAACGCGGCGCGCCGATGCGCCGACGCGACGATCACCAGCACGATCGGATCGGCCGGACGCAAGCGTCCGACGCGGTGGATCACCGTCACCGCCTGCAGCGGCCAGCGGCGGGCCGCATCGTCGACCATCGCGCCGATCGACGCCTCGGTCATGCCCGGATAATGCTCGAGCTCGAGTTCGCTGACTCCGGCCGTGTCGCCGTCGCGGTCGCGGCAGATGCCCTCGAACACGACCAGCGCGCCGATGTCGCGGCGCCCTTCCCGCACGCGCGCCGTCTCGGCAGCGGTGTCGAATGCTGCATGTTGGATGCGGATGGTCGGCGACCGCATCGCGTCAGCCCCCGGTCACCGGCGGAAAAAACGCGATCTCGCGACCGGGAACGACCGCGTCGTCGGGGCCGGCCATCACGTGGTCGCACGCCACGCGCAGCGTGCGGGACGCACCCAGCGCGTCGGCATGGCGCGGATCGCGCGCGGCCAGCCAGCCGCGCACCTGGCCGAGGGTGCGCAGCTCGTTGGGCAACTCGATCGCCTCGCTGGCGCAGCCGACGGCCTCGCGCACGCTGGCGAAATAGCGGATGGTGGTCAGGGTCATCGCAGCAACGCTTCGAAAGGAATGAAACGCACCAGATCGCCGCGCGCGAAAGCGCGCCCGGGCGGATTGTCGATCAAACCGTCGCCCCAGACGACCGAACTCAGCACCGCCGAGTTCTGGTTCGGATACAGTTCGACGGCTCCGTTCGCGTCGAGCCGCGCGCGCAGGAACTCACGCCGCCGGTCGGCCCGCGGCCAGTCCGAAGCCGACGGCAGTTGCAGCGCGCCGGGGTGCAGCGCCCGCGCGCCTTGCAGCGCGAGCAGGAACGGGCGCACGAACACGGCGCAGGTCACGAAGCTCGACACCGGGTTTCCGGGCAGGCCGACGAAGTGCGCCGGCGATCCGTCCGCGCGAAGCACTGAGCCGAACGCCAGCGGCTTGCCCGGCTTCATCGCGATCTGCCACATCGCCAGCGCGCCGATCCGGTGCAGCGCAGGTTTGACGTGATCCTCGCCGCCGACCGAAACGCCGCCGCAGCTGACGATGACGTCGTGCGCCTCGGCTGCCGAGCGCAGCGCATCGACGGTGGCGTCGAGGCGGTCGGGAACCCGGCCCAGGTCGCTGACCGCGCAGCCGTAAGCCCGCAGCATCGCCGCCAGCAGGTACCGGTTGCTGTCGTAGATCGCTCCCGGGCGCAGCGGCTCTCCGGGCGAGAGCAATTCGTCGCCGGTGGTCAGCAGCGCCACCCGCGGCGCCGGCGCGACCGCCAGTTCGGCGACGCCGACCGCGGCCGCCTGCGCGACGTCCTGCGCGCGCAAGCGCTGCCCGGCGTCGAGCACGATCTGGCCGGCGGTGACGTCGCTGCCGCGACGCCGGATCCAGTCGCCCGCGCGCGGCTGCGCCAGCACCCGCACGGTGTCGCCATCGGCTTCGCACTGTTCCTGCGGCACCACGGCGTCGGCGCCGTGCGGGATCGGCGCGCCGGTGAAAATGCGCGCGGCCTCGCCGCCCGCCAGGGCCGCGCCCGGGTGGCCGGCGGCGATGCGCTGCGTCACCGGCAGTCGCGCGCCGGGCACCGCGACGTCGACGCAGCGCAGCGCGTAGCCATCCATCTGGCTGTTGTCGCATCCGGGCACGTCGATCGGGCTGCGCAGCGCCGCGGCCAGAACGCGGCCGCAGGCCTGCTCCAGGGGCAGCGTCCGCGCCGGACCCAGCGGCCGCGCGGCGTCCAGCATCTGCCGCAGCGCGGAGTCGACATCGAGAAGTTCAGCGGTCATCGGCGTGCACGAAACGGTCCCGATGCGCCAGCAGCCATTCGGCCACCGTCTCGGGTGAGTTCAGGTCCAGGCACGGCACGCGGCACGCAACCGACATCCGCGCCGGTTCGTCGCAGGCGACCGCGACCACGTGCGGGTCGATGTCGCGCGGCTGCGGCGCCGCCGCGCTGCGCCAGACCTCGATTCTAGGCACGGGCGCGCCGCGATAGCCTTCGACCAGAATCCAGTCGACCGGCTGCAGCATGCGCGCGAGTTCGTCCACGGTGTAGGCAACGTCGACCTGACTGGCGCGCTGCAGCGCGAGCAGCCGGGGCGAGGCCAGCAGGACTTCGCAGGCGCCCGCCTCGCGGTGGCGCCACGAATCCTTGCCCGCGCGGTCGATGTCCACGCCGTGGTGGGCGTGCTTGATCACCGACACGCGCAGTCCGCGCGCGCGCATCAGCACCACCAGCCGCTCGATCAGCGTCGTCTTGCCGCTTCCTGAAGCGCCGCCGAACCCCGCCAGGTAGCGCTGCATCGGTAGTCTCAGCAATGCGCCGCGATGTAGGCCTTCAGCGCGTCGACGTCGGGAGGCAGCACGACGAAGTGCTGCGCCCGGCTTTCGAGGTCGCGCATGGCCTCCGGACGCGGCGGTTGCTGCCCGGTCGCCTCCGCGATGGTCTCGGCGAACTTGGCCGGTTGCGCGGTCTCGACCACCAGCATCGGCACGTCCGGCGCGGCATGCGCGCGCGCCACCGCCACGCCATCGGCGGTGTGCGGATCGATCAGCACCCGGTTGCGCTGCCAGACGTCGCCGATGGTCTGCAGCCGGCACGCATGGTCGCTGCTGCCGGAGACGATCTCGTCACGCATGCGCGCGAACGCCGGATCGGCCGACAGGTCGAAACGGCCCTCGCGCTGCAGCGCGTCGACGAACAGCGCGCGCGTGCGCGCGGCGTCGCCGCCGAGCATGTCGAAGACATAGCGCTCGAAGTTCGACGCCTTCGATATGTCCATCGACGGGCTCGACGTCTGCCGCGTCTCGACCGCGACGCGGGGACGGTACACGCCGGTGCGGAAAAACTCGTCGAGCACGTTGTTCTCGTTGGTCGCCAGCACCAGGCGCCGCAGCGGCAGGCCCATGCGGCGCGCGACGTGCGCGGCCAGGATGTTGCCGAAGTTTCCGCTGGGCACCGTCACGTCCAGCGGGTCGCCGATGCGTTCGACCGCGCGCAGGTAGCCTGCGACGTAGTAGACGACCTGCGCGGCCACCCTCGCCCAGTTGATCGAGTTGATGGTGCCGATCGCGTGGCGGCGCTTGAAATCCAGGTCTGCCGACACGGCCTTGACCATGTCCTGGCACGTGTCGAACACGTCCTGCACCGCCAGGTTGTGGATGTTCGGGTCGTCCAGACTGTACATCTGCGCGGTCTGGAAAGCGCTCATGCGCCCGAACGGAGACAACATGAACACCCGGATTCCCGTGCGCCCGCGCATGGCGTACTCGGCCGCGCTGCCGGTATCGCCCGAGGTCGCACCGACGATGTTGAGCACGCCGCCGCTGCGCGCCAGCGCCTGCTCGAACAGCCTTCCGAGCAGTTGCAGCGCCATGTCCTTGAACGCCAGCGTCGGGCCCTCGGAGACCCCCAGCAGCCTGATGCGCGCATCCAGCGGCTTGAGGCGCACGATCTCCGCGCTGCCGAAGACCTGCGCGGTGTAGGTGGCGCGCAGCAGCGCGCGCAGCGCGGCGTCGTCGGACGCGCCCAGATACGGGCGCAGCACCGCGAACGCCAGATCGGCGTAGTCCAGGCCGCGCCAGGCCTCCAGCTGCGCGCGGTCGATGCGCGGATAGTCCTCGGGCAGGTACAGGCCGCCGTCGGGCGCCAGGCCCTCGAGCAGGATGTCGTCGAAACTGCGCGCGGCGGCTTCGCCGCGGGTGCTGGTGTACTTCACTTAGCGCAACTCCTCTTTGCGCAGCCGCACGATCGGCGCCAGGACGCTGTCGAGCGCCTGGATGCGTGCCTGCGCCTGGTCCATGCGACCTTCGACGGTCTCGTGGGTCAGCAAAATGACAGCGGTGTGCCGATCGTCCGCGCCCGAGGGTCGCTGCAGCAGCGCGTCGATCGAGATGCCGTGCTCGGCCAGGATATGGGTGATCTCGGCCAGAACCCCGGCCTCGTCGCGCACGTGCACCCGCATGTAGTACGCGCTGCGCACCAGCGCCATCGGCGCGATCGGCGTGTCGGCCAGCGCGCCGGGCTGGAACGCCAGATGCGGCACGCGGTGCTCCGGGTCGGCGGTGTGCAGCCGCGTCACGTCGACCAGGTCGGCGATCACGCTCGAGGCGGTCGGCTCCGAGCCGGCGCCCTTGCCGTAGTACAGCGTCGCCCCCACCGCGTCGCCGAGCACGACGACCGCGTTCATCGCGCCCTCGACATTGGCCAGCAGGCGGCTGGCCGGGATCAGCGTCGGGTGCACCCGCAGCTCGATTCCGGCGTCGGTGCGGCGGGTGATTCCCAGCAGCTTGATGCGGTAGCCGAGCTGCTCGGCGTAGCGGATGTCGGCGGCGTCGAGCCGGGTGATGCCCTCGACGTAGGCGCGGTCGAACTGCACCGGCACACCGAACGCGATCGAGCACAGCAGCGTGATCTTGTGCGCCGCGTCGACGCCCTCGATGTCGAAGGTCGGATCGGCCTCGGCGTAGCCCAGGCGCTGGGCCTCGGCGAGCACGGTGGCGAAGTCCAGCCCCTTGTCGCGCATCTCGGAGAGGATGAAATTGGTCGTTCCGTTGATGATGCCGGCGACCCATTCGATGCGGTTGGCCGCCAGCCCCTCGCGCACGGCCTTGATGATCGGGATGCCGCCGGCGACCGCCGCCTCGAACGCGACCATCACGCCGCGAGACTGCGCCGCGGCGAAGATTTCATTGCCGCATTGCGCCAACAGCGCCTTGTTCGCCGTGACCACGTGCTTGCCGGCGGCGATCGCCGCCAGCACGAGGCTGCGCGCCGGCTCGATGCCGCCCATCAACTCGACGACGATGTCGATGTCGTCGCGCGTGGCCAGGCCATGGAAATCGCACGTCAGCGGCAGCGCGCTGCCGAGTGCGGCGCGCGCCTTGTCGGGATTGCGCGCGGCGACCGCGACGATCTCGATTCCGCGCCCTGCGCGGCGGCGGATCTCTTCCTGGTTGCGCTCGAGCACCTTGACGACCCCGGAGGCCACGGTGCCGGCGCCGAGCAGCGCGATACGAATTGCATTCATCGACGATGGGGTTTGCGGAAAAAGCGAAACGAGGCAAGAGCGGCGTCAAGCCGCGACCGCGCGCCGGCGGCGCATGTGCTCCAGGAACCGCGCGATGCGGCCGATGGCCTCGGTGAGGTCGTCGGCATTGGGCAGGAACACCAGCCGGAAATGGTCCGGGCGCGGCCAATTGAACCCCGTACCCTGAACGATCAGAACCTTTTCCTCGGCCAGCAGTTCGTAGGCGAAGCGCTGGTCGTCGGCGATCGGATAGACCTCGGGGTCCAGCCGCGGGAACATGTACAGCGCGGCCTTCGGCTTGACCACGCTGACGCCGGGGATCTGGCTCAGCAGCGTGTACGCCAGGTCGCGTTGGCGCGTCAGCCGGCCGCCCGGCGCGATCAGGTCCCGGATGCTCTGGTAGCCGCCCAGCGCGGTCTGGATCGCCAGTTGCCCCGGGGTATTCGCGCACAGGCGCATCGATGCCAGCATCGACAGCCCTTCCATGTAGTCGCCCGCGTCGCGCTTGTCGCCCGACACGACCATCCAGCCCGAGCGGTAGCCGCAGGCACGGTAGTTCTTCGACAGTCCGTTGAAGGTGATGAACAGCACGTCATCGGCAAGCGACGCGATGCTGGTGTGCTCGTTGCCGTCGTACAGCATCTTGTCGTAGATCTCGTCGGCGAACACGATCAGCTCGTGCCGGCGCGCGATCTCGACCAGTTCGAGCAGCAGCGCGCGCGGGTACAGCGCACCGGTCGGATTGTTCGGGTTGATGACGACGATGGCCTTGGTGTTCGGCGTGACCTTGGCGCGGATGTCGTCCAGGTCCGGGTACCAGTCCGACGCCTCGTCGCACATGTAGTGCACCGGCCGCCCGCCAGACAGCGACACCGCCGCGGTGTACAGCGGGTAGTCCGGAGCCGGGATCAGGACCTCGTCGCCGTTGTTCAGCAGCGCGTTCATGCTCATCGTGATCAGCTCGGACGCGCCGTTGCCGATGAACACGTCGTCGATGCCGACCCCGGAGATGCCCTTTTGCTGGGTGTAATGGACGATCGCCTTGCGCGGCGCGAACAGGCCCTTGCTGTCGGTGTAGCCGGCTGCTCCGGGCAGGTTGTGGATCATGTCCTGCACGATCTCGTCGGGAGGCTCGAAGCCGAACGGAGCGAGATTGCCGATGTTCAGCTTGATGATGCGCTGGCCGTCCTCTTCCATCTGCCGGGCCTTGTCGAGGACCGGGCCGCGAATGTCGTAGCAGACATCGGCAAGCTTGTTGGATTTACGGAATTCACGCATCGTCTTCTCCGTAGGCGGCGAACTCTATAATGTAGCCGGTTTGCGAGTCGTACGGCGCCGTTTCGGGCATCCGCGGCCGCGCCCCGCCAGGCCATGAAGCTGCATCCGGACCAACCCAAGGCTGCCTACCACGTCACCGCGCACGGGCCGGGTTTCGTCGAGGTCGCCCAACAGCGCTACCACCACGGGGTCTGCGTCGTCGCCGACGCACCGCCGCGGGCCTGGGCCGAAGGTGGCTTCGACGCGCTTTCCGGAGCCGATTTCGAACAGCTCGCCGCGCTCGGCGCCGAACTGGTGCTGATCGGCACCGGCGAGCGCCAGCGCTTCCCGGCGCCGGCGTTGCTGCGCGCCCTGGTGGCGCGCGGAATCGGCTTCGAAATCATGAGCACCGCGGCGGCGTGCCGCACCTACAACGTTCTGGTCGGCGAAGGCCGGCGCGCGGCTGCCGCGCTGCTGGTCGACGCGGTTCCGGACCATTTGTAACCTGAGTTGCTAAAATGGCCGCTGTTGTTTGACGGCCGCCTCGCGCACGGGACACCCCCCGTGCGCGGTGCGCGCCACCGCCGCACCGGTCTCCGGCGCGGCGCCATCAGGAGACTTCATGGCTTTGGTTCTCAACAAGGTGGTTCCCGACTTCGAGGCGTCCGCCACCAGCAACGTCAAGTTCAGTCCGCGCAACTATGTGTGCAATAAGCTGGTGCTCTACTTCTACCCCAAGGACATGACCCCGGGTTGCACGACCGAGTCGATGCAGTTTCGCGACTTGTTTGCCGAATTCGAGGCCGCCGGGGCGGTGATCTTCGGCGTGTCGCGCGACAACCTCGCGTCGCACGACAGGTTCCGCAGCCAACTCGAACTGCCCTTCGACCTGATCGCCGACACCGAAGAAAAGCTCTGCCACATGTTCGGCGTGGTCAAGAACAAGATCATGTACGGCAAAAAGGTCAAGGGTATCGAGCGCAGCACCTTCCTGGTCGACGCCGAAGGCGTGCTGCGCCAGGAATGGCGCGGCGTGAAGGTCGCCGGCCACGTCGAGGAAGTGCTCGAGGCCGTCCGCAAGCTTTGAACCGTTTCGCGCGCATTGCGCCGGTCCGCGGGGTCCGGGGCATGTTCCCATCGAGCCGCCGCCGGGCCTGGGCCCGCCGGCGGCTTGTCGTTTGTCGAATCCGCCACGGCCGCTGACCCATGCCCCTGCCCAAGCCTCCCGCCAAACTCGGCTCCCTGCTCCAGCCCCCTGCGCCAGCCGCCGAAGCGCCCGCCGAAGCGCCGCGCTCCGACACCCGTGTGAAAGCCGCTGCGGCAACACCGGCGCAGGCGTCGCCGTCGTCCGCGAAGCGCGGCGCTGCGGCCGCGACGC
>JAJZHS010000076.1 GCA_021798395.1 Pseudomonadota bacterium | reverse complement strand
CCGCGGCCGTGCGCCGCGGTCATGGTTGTGCCCCCGGCGCTGCGCCGACCTCGCATGCGGCCGCGATGCGCTGCAGGGCGTCGGCGTCCAGGCGCGCGTGCGCACGCCCGTCGACGAGCGCCGACGGCGCGCTGGCGCACAGGCCCAGGCAGTACACCGCGTCGAGTTCGAGCGCGCTGTCGGCGCGCCGCTGGTGCATGCCGCAGCCCAGGACGCGTTCGGCCTGCTCAAGCAGCGCATCGCCGCCGGCAGCCAGGCAGGCCTCGGCGCGGCACAGCGCGACGGTGTGTCGCGCCGGCGCGGTGCGCCTGAAATGATGGTAGTAGCCGAGGACGCCGTGCACTTCCGCGCGCGCCAAGCCCAGCGCGTCGGCAACCGGCACCACCGCCTGCGCCGGCACGTAGCCCAGCGCGTCCTGGATCGCGTGCAGCACCGGAAGCAACGCACCGGCCTGCCCGCGGTGCGCGTCGATCGCCGCGCGCACGGCCGCGTCGCAATGCGTGCTGCTGGCCTCGGGGGTTGCCTCCATACGCCCTCCTTGATCGGAACCGTTCCACGAGCGGCGTCCGACAGAATCCAAAACGCCCATGTATACGACGGACTCTACGCCGCGCCTACACCGGCTGCAATACGACCGGCAATTACGCTATCGCTGCAATGGATTCACCGATTCAAATGCGGTCGACTTCAGCGCCGTGGGCCGGCCACGCAAGCCTTGCCGATCCGGCCGCTGCGCCTCCTGCCGCGACCGCGGCGCCGGGCGCCGGATCAGGCGCGCGCGCGCACGGCCTGCAGCATGCCGGCGAGCAGGTCGGCCGGCGTCGGCGGGCAGCCCGCGACGTACACGTCGACCGGCAGCAGACCGCGTACGCCGCCGCGGCACGCGTAACTGCACCCGAACACCCCGCCGTCGCGCGCGCAGTCGCCCGCGGCCACCACCAAGCGCGGCTCGGGCATCGCGGCGTGGGTGCGCAGCAGCGCGGGCTCCATGTGCCGCGTCACCGGGCCGGTGACCAGCAGCAGGTCGGCGTGCCGTGGGCTGGCGACGAAATGCACGCCGTGCCCCTCGAGGTTGTAGTACGGATTGCCCAGCGCGTTGATCTCGAGCTCGCAGCCGTTGCACGAACCGGCGTCGACCACGCGCACGGCCAGCGCGCGCCCGAGCAGGCGGGCCAGTTCGGCCGCCAGCGGTGCCGCGTCGCCGACGCTGCACGACGCTCCGGGCGCCTGCGCCGGCTCGCTGATGCGCCCGACGCGCGCAATCTGTCTGAGAGTCTGCCACATGGTCGCAGTCAGCCGTCGTGCCCCGAATAGGACAGGTTGAACGATTTGTTGATCAGCGGGAAATCGGCAATGATGTCGTTGACCACGGCCCATTCAAGCGCCGGCCAGTTCTGCCACGACGGGTCGTGCGCGTGGCAGCGCGCGATGCGTCCGGCCTCGCCGACGTGCAGCGCGACCAGCACGGGGCCGCGCCAGCCCTCGATCAGGCCCAGCCCGACGCCGGGCTGCGGCGGCTGCTCGAGCGCCGCGTGCAAGGGCCCCGCGGGCAGCGTATCCAGCAGATCCCGGCACAGCCGCAGCGCTTCGAACAATTCGTCGAAACGCAGATTGAAACGCGCCGCGACGTCGCCGGACTCGTACGTGCGTGCGCGCAGTCCGAACGATTCGTAGGGCGCGCAACCCGCCAGCGCGCGCACATCCAGCGCCTGGCCGCTGGCGCGTGCCGCCAGCCCGAGCATGCCCAGGCGCTGCGCCAGTTCGGGCGCCACGCGACCGGTCCCGCGCAAGCGGTCCTGCAACCCCTCGTGTTCGTCGACGATGGCGCGCAGGCGTTGCGCTTCGGCCACCAGCGCGTCGCCCTGCGCGCGCATCCGCGCCGCGGCATCGGCGCCCAGGTCGACGGCGACGCCGCCCGGGCGCAGCGCGTCCATCGGGTAGCGCGCGCCCAGGGTCTGCGCGTTGAGCCGCAGCCAATCCTCCTTCAGCCGCGCGAACTGCGCCAGCGCGAAGCCGAACCCCGCGTCGTTGGCGATCGCGCCCAGGTCGCCGAGATGATTGGCGATGCGCTCGCGTTCGAGCAGCAGCGCGCGCAGGTGCAGCGCGCGCGGCGGCACCTGCACCGCGGCCAGCGCCTCCAGCGCCATGCAGTAGGCCCAGGCGTAGGCCGCGGCGCTGTCGCCGCTGACGCGCGCCGCCAGCTTCAGCCCGCCGTCCAGGTCGAGCTGCGCGAAGCGCCGGGCCACCCCCTTGTGCGTGAAACCCAGGCGCTGCTCGAGGCGCAGAACCTTTTCGCCGACGACCGAGAACCGGAACTGGCCGGGCTCGATGACCCCGGCGTGCACCGGTCCGACGGCGACTTCGTGCACCCCGACTCCGTCCACGGTGACGAAACGGTAGGGCTCGTTCGCCCCGGGCGTGGGCGCCGCGTCGTCGCGCAGCGGGTGCCAGTCTTCGCCCCAGGCCTGATGCCGCAGCCAGCCGCGCGGGTCGATTCCCGGCACTTCGGCACCGAGCAGATCGCGCAGCCCGCGCTGCATGCGCTCGGCGACCGGGAACAGGTCGTGCATGGCCGGGTAGTGGCGCACGCCGGGCGGCAGATCCAGCCACGCCACGGCAAGCTGCGCGCCGTCGAGCCAGCAGGCCCAGATGCGGTATCCCTGCCCGACGGCCTCGCCCCACAGGCTCAGCAGCCGGGCGCCGCGTGCGTGCAGTTGGCGCGCCAGCGCGCTCCAGCCGTGCGCGTCGACGGCGTGCAGTTGCAGCGGCAGCGGCGCGCCGACCACGCGCGGACCTGCCGGCACGGTTCCCGGCGCGCGCACCGGTGCGGCGCCCTCGCTCATGCTCCGCCCCCGATCATGCCCGCCGCCAGCCGCCACCAGTCGACCAGAAAGTGCGGGATCCACAGCCCCAGCAGAAGCACCAGCCCCATGTGCACGAACGCCGGGACCATCCACGGCTGGTGCGGAAGCCGGCGCAGGGTTCCTGCGCCGAACACCATGCCCTGCACGCGCACGAAAATGGCGCCGAACGCCACGCCCAGTGCCAGCAGCAGGATCGGCGTCGCCCACGGCTGCGCCTGCATGGCCTGCGTCAGGATCAGGAATTCGCTGGCGAACACGCCGAATGGCGGCATGCCGACGATGGCCAGAGCGCCGAGCATCAGCGCCCAGCCCAGCGCGGGCGAGCGTTCGCGCAGGCCTTCAATCGCATCGATCCGCTGGGTGCCGGCCTTTTGCGACGCGTGCCCACTGCTGTAGAAGATCGCGCTCTTGGTCAGCGCGTGCCCGGTCATGTGCAGCAGGGCCGCGAAATTCGCCACCGGACCGCCCATGCCGAAAGCGAAGGTGATGATGCCCATGTGCTCGATCGAGGAATAGGCGAACAGCCGCTTGATGTCCTTCTGCCGCCACAGCAGGAACGCCGCGACCACCACCGACAACAGCCCGAACCCCATCAGCAGCGCGCTCGGCCAGGCCACGCCCACCGCGCCCTCGACCAGCACCTTGGCGCGCACCACGGCGTACAGCGCGACGTTGAGCAACAAGCCGGACAGCACCGCCGACACCGGCGTGGGGCCCTCGGCATGCGCGTCCGGCAGCCAGCTGTGCAGCGGCACCAGCCCGACCTTCGTGCCGTAGCCGACGAGCAGGAAAACGAACGCGATGCCGACGATTCCCGGCTCCAGCCGGGTGCGCGCGGAATCGAGCCGGGTCCACAGCAGCGCGTCCATGCCGCTGGCGCCGAGCACCCGTTCGGCAGCCAGGTACAGCAGCACGGTGCCGAACAGCGCCAGCGCGATGCCGACCCCGCACAGGATGAAGTACTTCCACGCCGCCTCGAGGCTCGACCGGGTGCGGTACAGCGACACCAGCAGCACGGTCGACAGCGTCGCCGCCTCCATCGCGACCCACAGCAGGCCCATGTTGTTGGTCGTCAACGCCAGCAGCATGGTGAACATGAACATCTGGTACATGCTGTGGTAAAGGCGCAGGCGCGGCGCGTCGACCCGTCCGTGGGCCTGTTCGATGCGCATGTACGGACGCGAGAAGCCGGCCGTGGTCATGCCGATGAACGCGGTCAGCGCGACCAGGAACACGTTGAACGGATCGATGAAGAACTGGGCGTCGAACAGCTGCATCGGCCCGTGCAGGAACACGCGCAGGGTCAGCGCGCAACTCGCGGCGAACGTCGCCGCGCTGACCGCCAGGTTCAGGTGCGGCGCCGCGCGGCGATGCCCGGACAGCGCCAGCAGCAGCGCACCCAGCAGCGGCAGCGACAACACGGCGATCAGTTCCATGCCGGTCCTCACTCGTCCTTGAGGCGTTCCAGATGCCGCAGCTCGAGGCTGTCGAACTGCTCGCGGATCTGGAAGAAGAATATGCCGAGCACGAAAACCCCGACCAGCACGTCGAGGCCGATGCCCAGTTCGACGACCATCGGCATGCCGTAGGTCGCGCTGATGGCGGCGAACAGCAAGCCGTTTTCCATCGCCAGGAAGCCGATCACCTGCGCGATCGCGGTGCGGCGCACGATCATCATCAGCAGCGCAAGGAACACCACGGCCAGCGCGATGCCGAGGGTGCCTCGGGTGGCGGGGCCGGCGAAGCGCGCCATCGGCTGCGCCAGCACGAAGGCGAACATGACCAGCACGATTCCGACGATCTGCATGGTCGGGATTCGCAGCAAGGTCTCGGTATCCCATTGCGCGTGCAACTGCCGGATCAGCCGGCGCAGCACCCACGGCAGCACCAGCACCTTCAGCAGCAGCGTGAGCGCGGCCGACGCGTAGAGTTCGTGCTGCCCGGTAGCCGCGCCGACGGTCGCCGCGCACACCGCCAGCGCGAGACCCTGCGCGGCCAGCAGCCCGACCAGGTTGGCCACGCGCCGCTGCGCCAGCATGGCGAACGCCAGCAGCAGCAGCAGCGCCGCGCACAGATGGATGAGTTGCGTCGCCATCAGTGTTCCAGCACCAGCCCGACGAGCAGTCCGATGACGGCCAGCAGAAACGCGCTGGCGAGGAACTCCGGGGCGCGGAAGACGCGCAGCTTGGCACTGAGCGTCTCCAGCAGCGCGATTCCCGCGCCGGCCGCCGCCAGCTTCAGCAGCAGCGCCGGCAACGCCGGCAACAGCCAGGCGAGGCCGTCGGCGTGCGCGGCCAGGCCCCACGGCATGAACAGCGCAAAGCCGATGCACGCGTAGTTGAACAGCTTCAGGCTGCTGGCCCATTCGATCAGCGCCAGGTGACGCGCCGAGTATTCGAGCACCATCGCCTCGTGGATCATCGTCAGCTCGAGGTGCGTGGTCGGGTTGTCGACCGGGATGCGCGCATTCTCGGCCAGCAGGACCATGACGAACGCGACCGCGGCGAAATCCAGCGCCGGGTGCAGCGCCAGCGCCTGACCGCGCAGGGTCTCGGCAATGGTCGGCAGCAGGGTGCTGCCCGACACCAGCGACGACGTGAACAGCACCATCAGCAGCGCCGGCTCGGCGAGGAAGCCGATCATCATCTCGCGCCGGGCCCCCATGGACCCGAACGCGGTGCCGATGTCCATACCGGCCAACGCGATACCCACCCGCGCCAGCGCGAAAAAGCCCACCAGCGCGATCGCGTCGGCCGCCGCGGCCAGCGGCAGGTCGGTCGACAGCGACGGGATGATCGCAGCGGCCGCGACCATCAGCGCGAACAGCACGTACGGCATGCTGCGAAACAGCGGCGACGCGTCGTGCGCCAGCACGGCCTCCTTGGCGAACAGCTTGCGCAGGCGGCGGTACGGCTGCCACAGCGGCGGCGCGCTGCGGTTGCTCAGCCATGCCCGGCACTGGGCCAGCCAGCCCGAGAACAGCGGCGCCAGCGCCACCGACAGCAGCATCACCACCAGCTGGGTGAACAAGCCGCTGGCGGTCGGCACGAGTGCGGGAATCCGGGTCATCGCAGCACCACCAGCAGCATCAGCAGCAAGGTGACGAAACTGTACAGCAGGTAGATCGAAATCCGACCGTGCTGGATGCGCCCGACCTGCTGCGCCAGCCACAGCACCGCGTTGCCGGCCGGCTGATAGATCCGCGCCCGCACGCGGTCGACGATCTGCACCCGGTATCGCGGCGCCGTATCGTCGGGCGCCGGAAGTTCCGCGCGGCTGAGGAAGAACGGGGCGAACAAGCGCCGCACCGGTTGGCCGAAGCCTTCGGCGGTGTCCTGCAGCCGCGGGCTGGAGTCGGGCGCGCCGCAGTCCCACGGATCGGCGCGGCGCGTGCGGCCGGCGACCAGGCGGTGCGTCGCCCAGGCGGTCAGCAGCCCCACCGGAACCACCGCGAGCACGACGACCAGCGGATCGTAGGCCGCCCGCGCAGCGCTCAGCGGCACCAGTTGCGCCCACGAACTCGCCGGCATCGCCAGGCCGTTGCCGAGCAGCAAAGCAACCACCGGATCGATCGCGTGCAGCACCAGCACCGGAAGCAGTCCGAGCAGCACGCAGCCGAGCGCGAACCACGACAGCGCGACGCGCTCGAAGGTATCGGCGTCGTGCGCCTGCTCCAGCCCCGGCTCGCGGTGCCGACCGAGGAAGACCACGCCGTAGAACTTGACCATCACGTAGCCGGCCAGCGCCGCGGTCAGCACCAGCAGCGCGGCGCCCAGCGGGATCAGCAGGTTGAAGAACGGATGCGGCAAAGTCGGCGTGAACAGGAACGCCTGCAGCAGCAGCCATTCGGCGACGAAACCGTTGAGCGGAGGCAGTCCGGCGATCGCCAGGGTTCCGACCAGAGCGGTCCACCCGACCCAGGGCATCCGGCGCAGCAGCCCGCCCAGGCTGCCCAGCGCGCGCTGGCCGGTGGCGTGCAGCACCGAGCCGGTGGCGCAGAACAGCAGGCTCTTGAAGAAAGCGTGGTTCAGCGCGTGGTACAGCATCGCGGCCAGGGCCAGCGCGGCCAGCGCCCCCATGCCGGTGCCGTGGAAGACGAGGGCCAGACCCAGCGCGGCGAACGCGATGCCGATGTTCTCGATCGACGAATACGCGAGCAGGCGCTTCATGTCGTTTTGCACCGCCGCGAACAACACCCCGTACAACGCGCCGAACAGCCCCAGGGCCAGCAACGGCAGCCCCCACCACCACGCCGGCGCGTGCAGCAGATCCAGCGCCACGCGCAACAAACCGTACAGCGCGGTCTTCAGCATCACCCCGCTCATCAGCGCCGACACGGGCGACGGCGCCGCCGGGTGCGCCTCGGGAAGCCAAACGTGCAACGGCACGAGCCCGGCCTTGGCGCCGAACCCGATGGTCGCCAGCGCGAACGCCACGCTGGACCACGCCAGGCTCAGATGCGCATGGCGCATCGCGGCGAACGTCAACCCGGCCTCGCCGCCTTGCATCATCACGCCGAAGCACAGCAGCAGCGCGATTGCGCCCAGATGCGCGAGCAGCAGGTACAGGAAACCCGCGGCCCGGATCTCCTCCAGCCGATGCTGGGTCAGCACCAGGAAATACGACGACAGCGCCATCACCTCCCAGGCCAGCATGAAGCTGTAGGCGTCCGCGGCCAGCATCACCATCGCCATCGCCGCGAGGAACAGGTGGTACTGCATGCCCAGAAGACCCGGCGCCGTGCCCTCGCCGTCGCGGAAATACCCCGCGGCGAACACCGAGGTGCCGGCGCTCGCCGCGCCCAGCAGCGCCAGGAAGAAGCCCGACAGCGCGTCCAAGTGCAGGTGCACCGGCAGGCCGGGAAGGCCCAGCGGGAGAACCAGATCGGTGGCCGGCGCGAACAGCGCGCACACGCCGACCGCGGCGATCGCCAGACTGCCCAGCGCGCCCAGCGGAAACAGCCAGTGCGCGATCCAGCGCGTGGCGCGCGGCCGCGTCAGCCCGGCAGCGCCGAGCGCGATCCAAGCCCCGACCACGACCAGGGCGGCCGGGATCAACCCACTGGGTTCCATCGGTTTGGCGTCCGCATCAAACTCACATAAGATTCACATGTGATGTTAATCCAAAACGCCTGACCACGAGCTGACCCGAACCCGAAGATGGAACAACGCACCACCCGACTGACCGTGTTGATCGACCCGCGCAAGAAGGCGGTTTTCGAACATCTGTGCGCGCTCGACGACCAGACGCCCTCGCAGGTCGTGCGCCGCCTGATCCGCGACTACATCGAGACGCACCTCGGACGCCCGTGGAAGCCTGGCGAGACCCTCGACCAGGCGCTGCAGCACCGCGACTGAAACAGCGCCTCCCGGCGCCGCCGCTCATCCGCGCGCGCGCGCCCGCGCGGCCTCGGCGAACAACGCCTCGGCAGACAGCGCACGCAGCCGCGCCGGGTCGCTCAGAACCTGGCGCCAGAGCCGCGCTCCGGGCTCGCCCTTCCACAGGTTCAGCATGTGCCGAAGCACCGCCTGCGGCGGCACGCCGCGCGTGCACGCCGCCCGCAGATACCCGAGCATCGCGCGCTCGACGGCGTCGCGGGTGGGCACCGCCGCGGCGTCCGCGGCGTAGCGGCCATCCCATTGCGCAAGCCACCACGGCCGCTGGTACGCCTCGCGCCCGACCATCACACCGTCGACCAGATCGAGTTGCGCGGCGACAGTCGCGTCGTCGCGCACCCCGCCGTTGAGCACGATGGTCAGCTCGGGGAAATCGCGCTTGAGACGGTGGACGAACGCGTAGCGCAGCGGCGGAACGTCCCGGTTGTCCTTCGCGCTCAAGCCGTCCAGCCAGGCGTTGCGCGCGTGCACGATGAACACCGTGCACCCGCCCCGAGCGACGGTGCCGACGAAGTCCCGGACAAAATCGTAGCTCTCGATGCGGTCGAGGCCGATGCGGTGTTTGACCGTCACCGGCAGCGCATCGCCGACCGCGTCGCGCATCGCCGCCACCGCATCGCGAACCTGTGCGGCCTCGGCCATCAGGCACGCGCCGAACGCGCCGCGCTGCACCCGCGGGCTCGGACAACCGCAGTTCAGGTTGACCTCGTCATAGCCCCAGTCACGCGCCAGGCGCGCGCACGCCGCCAGCGCGTCTGGCTCGCTGCCGCCGAGCTGCAGCGCCACCGGGTGCTCGGCGGTGTCGAAATCCAGGTGCCGGGGCAAGTCGCCGTGCAGCAGCGCGCCGGTGGTGACCATTTCGGTGTACAGCCGCGCGCGCCGGCTGAGCAACCGGTGGAAGAACCGGCAATGGCGGTCGGTCCAATCGAGCATCGGCGCCACGCAAAGGCGCCAGGGGCTGAGCGGGGGTTGCGGCTGCGTCATCGCCGGCGGCGGGAAATGAAAAAAACCCGCCCGTCAGGGGACGGGCGGGTTCGATGGAGAAGCCTGACGATGTCCTACTTTCACACGCGCATGCGCACTATCATCGGCGCTGAAGCGTTTCACGGTCCTGTTCGGGATGGGAAGGGGTGGTTCCGCCTCGCT
>JAJZHS010000075.1 GCA_021798395.1 Pseudomonadota bacterium | reverse complement strand
CCGGCCAGCCGCATCCATAGCATCGCCGACATCGTCGCCGACGCCCAGTTCCAGGCCCGCGGCATGATCGAGCCGCACCGGCTGGCCGACGGCACCGCGGTGCAGCTGCCCGGCATCGTGCCGCGCTTCTCGGTCACGCCGGCGCGCACGCGCTGGCTCGGCCCTGCGCTGGGCGCGCACAACGACGCCGTGCTGGCCGAACTGGGCTTCGATGCGCCGCAGATCGCCGCGTTGCGCGACGACGGCGTGATCTGAGCGCGGCGCCGCGGGCGCGCGCGCGGACGACGCCGAGCCGAACACGGCGCCGCGCGCGGCCGGCGCGGGGTGCGCCGTCAGCGCTTGATCGCGCGGTGGCCGATGTCCTGGCGGAACTGCATGCCGTCGAAAGCGATCTGGCGCACGCCGTCGTAGGCGCGGGTCTGTGCCATGCGCACCGAATCGCCCAGCGCAGTCACCGCCAGCACGCGCCCGCCGCTGGTGCGCAGCGCGCCGTCGACCAGCCGGGTGCCGGCGTGGAACACGCGCAGGTCGGCATCGGACTTGGCGCCGATGTCGATCGCGTCGCCCAGCCGCGGCGCTTCGGGGTAGCCCGGAGCGGCCATGACCACGGCCAGCGCGGTGCGCCGGTCCCATTGCAGTTCGACGCGGTCGAGTTCGCCGTCGAGCGCGGCGTCGAGCACTTCGACCAGATCGCTTTTCAGGCGCATCAGGATCGGCTGTGTCTCCGGGTCGCCGAGGCGGCAGTTGAATTCCAGCGCCCTGGCGTGGCCGTGCGCGTCGACCATCAGCCCGGCATACAGAAAGCCGGTGTACGGGTGGCCTTCGGCGGCCATCGCCTGCACCGTCGGGGTGATGATTTCGCGCATCACCCGCGCGTGCACTTCGGGGGTGACCACCGGCGCCGGCGAATACGCGCCCATGCCGCCCGTGTTCGGCCCCTGGTCGCCGTCGCGCAACCGCTTGTGGTCCTGGCTGGAGGCCAGCGGCAGCACGTGGCGGCCGTCGACCAGTACGATGAAGCTGGCTTCCTCACCGTCGAGGAAGTCCTCGATGACCACGCGCGCGCCGTCGCTGCCGTGCTGCACGCCGTAGACGTTGGACTCGAGCATGTCGCGCACCGCGGCGTGCGCCTGCGCCAGGTCCGTGGCGACCACCACGCCCTTGCCGGCGGCCAGGCCGTCGGCTTTGACCACCAGCGGCGCGCCGTGGGCGTCGATGTAGGCGTGCGCCTGCTGCGCGTCGGAGAAGGTGCGGTGCTGCGCAGTCGGGATGCGGTGGCGTTCCATGAACGCCTTGGCGAAGGCCTTCGAGCTCTCCAGCTGCGCGGCGGCGCGCGTCGGCCCCCAGATGCGCAGCCGGCGGGCGCGGAAGGCGTCGACGACTCCGGCGGCAAGCGGCGCCTCGGGGCCGACCACGGTGAGGTGGATGTCCTCGCGCACGCAGAAATCGGCCAGCTGGTCGATGTCGGTGATGGCCAGGTTCTCGACCCGGGTCTCGGTCGCGGTGCCGCCGTTTCCCGGCGCCACATAGACCTTCTTCACCCTGGGCGACTGCGCCAGTTTCCAGGCCAGCGCGTGTTCACGGCCGCCCGAGCCGATGACGAGCAGTTTCATGGGATTCAGGGCAGCACCGCGTTGTGGTCGACGCGCTGCACGTCGTCGAGATCCTCGAGCATGTCGACCAGCCGCTGCATGCGCTCGCCGTCGTCGGCGCCGAGATCGACCTCGACGTCGGGCTTCATGCCGATTTCGGCGAACTCGGGTTTCAGGCCGGCGGCTTCCAGCGCCGCGCGTACCGCGGCGAAGTCGCCGGGTTCGCACAGCACTTCGACCGAGCCGTCGTCGAGGGTGGCGACGTCGTCGGCCCCGGCTTCCAGGGCGATTTCCATGACGCGGTCCTCGTCGGTGCCCGGCGCCAGCAGAAATTGGCCGCGCTGCTTGAACTGGAACGCCACCGAGCCCTCGGTGCCGAGATTGCCGCCGCACTTGGAGAGCGCGTGGCGCACTTCGGCCACGGTGCGTACCCGGTTGTCGGTCATGCAGTCGATGATCAGCGCGGCGCCGCCGGGGCCGTAGCCCTCGTAGCGGATTTCCTCGTAGTGCGCACCGTCGAGGTTGCCGGTGCCGCGGTCGATCGCGCGTTTGAGGTTGTCGGCCGGCATGTTGGCCTCGCGCGCCTTGTCCAGCGCCAGGCGCAGGCGCGGGTTGGCGTTGGGGTCCGCGCCGCCGAGCTTGGCCGCGACGGTCACTTCGCGAATGATCTTGGTCCAGACCTTGCCGCGCTTTTCGTCCTGACGGCCTTTGCGGTGCTGGATGTTGGCCCATTTGGAATGGCCGGCCATAACGGGGTCTCGCTTTCCGGCGCGCTGCGCGCCTGTGGTCTCGTGGGGAATGCCTGTGCGGGCCGCCGGGCCGCACGCGGCCAGCGGCGAAGCGGGATTTTACGTCCGCGGCGCGCGTCGCCCACCACGCGCCGCGGCGGCCGCGGCCCGGCCGCTTGCGCGACAATAGGGGTTTTCTCCGAAACCGTGAGCCGTCCGCGCATGCAAGCCCCGGATTCCACCGCATCGAAGCCTTCGAATTTCCTGCGCCAGATCATCGAGTCGGACCTGGCCTCGGGTTGTCTGGACGGCCGCCGCTACGCCGGCGTTCCCGGCGACGCGCGCCAGCTGGCCGCCGCGCCGCTCGACGCGGCGCGCATCCGCACCCGCTTCCCGCCCGAGCCCAACGGTTACCTGCACATCGGCCACGCCAAGAGCATCTGCCTGAACTTCGGCCTGGCGCGCGACTACGGCGGCGTGTGTCATCTGCGGCTCGACGACACCAACCCGGAGAAGGAAGACGCCGAATACGTGCAGGCGATTCGCGACGCAGTGCGCTGGCTGGGTTTCGACTGGGTCGCAAACGGAGTCAGCCACGAATACTTCGCCAGCGACTACTTCGACCTCATGTACAGCGCCGCGTGCGCGCTGATCGAGTCCGGGATGGCGTACGTCGACGAGCAAAGCGCCGACGCCATGCGGCGCAACCGCGGCACCCTGACCGAGCCGGGAGTCGACAGCCCGTGGCGCGACCGCCCGGCGGCCGACAGCCTGCGGCGCTTCGCCGAAATGCGCGACGGCCGTCACGCCGAAGGCAGCATGGTGCTGCGGGCGAGGATCGACATGGCGTCGCCGAACATCAACCTGCGCGACCCAACGATCTACCGCATCAAGTTCGCCGAGCATCACCGCACCGGAAGCCGCTGGTGCATCTATCCGATGTACACCTTCGCGCATCCGATCGAGGATGCGCTCGAGCGCATCACGCACAGCATTTGCACCCTGGAGTTCGAGGACCAGCGCCCGTTCTACGACTGGCTGCTCGGCCACCTGGCCGAGCTCGGCGTGCTGGCGCGTCCGCTGCCGCACCAATACGAGTTCGCACGCCTGAACCTGAGCTACGTGGTCACCAGCAAGCGCAAGCTGGCGCAGCTGGTCACCGACGGCCATGTCGCCGGCTGGGACGACCCGCGCCTGCCGACCATCGCCGGGCTGCGCCGGCGCGGCTATTCCGCCGGCGCGCTGCGGCTGTTCGCCGAGCGCATCGGGGTGTCGAAGTCCGACGCCTGGATCGACTACGCGACCCTCGAGGGCGCGCTGCGCGACGACCTCGACCCGCAGGCCGCGCGCGCCATGGCCGTGCTCGACCCGCTCAAGCTGGTGCTGCTGAACTGGGACGAGATGGCGGGCGACGCTGCCGCGCTGGAGGCCTGCAGCGCGCCGGTGCATCCGCACCAGCCCGAGCGCGGCCGGCGCGGCTTCAAGCTCGGCCGCGAACTGTGGATCGAACGCGGCGACTACGCCGAGCAGCCGCCGAAGGGCTTTTTCCGGCTGTTCCCGGGAAACCGGGTGCGGTTGAAATACGGCTACGTGGTCGAATGCGTCGGCGCGCTGCGCGACGCCGACGGCCGCGTCGTCGAAGTCCACGCCCGCGTCGTGCCCGACACCCGCAGCGGCACCCCTGGGGCCGACGCGGTCAAGGTCAAGGGCGTGATCACCTGGGTCGGCGCGGCCGACGGCGTGGCGGCCGAGTTCAGGCTGTACGAGCGCCTGTTCGTCGACGCGCAGCCCGACGCGGGAGGGCGCGATTTCCTCGCCAGCCTGAACCCCGACAGCCTGCGCGTTGCGCAGGGCTGGATCGAACCCGCCGCAGCCGCGGCCAGGCCGGGAACCAGCTTCCAGTTCGAGCGCCACGGCTATTTCGTCGCCGACGCGCTCGACCACGCCGCCGCGGCGCCGGTGTTCAACCGCACGACCAGGCTGCGCAGCGGCGTCTGAGCGCCCCCAGGTCCGGGCTGCGCCCGGCTGCCTGAAAGACGGTGAACCCCGGTCCTTTGCGCGCAGTCAGCCAGGCATAAGCCAGCACACCTTATGCTAGATGGGCAGAAGGCGCATCAGCGCCCCGAGCCCGCCCAAGGAGACCCGCATGAGCCAGAGCATTCCCGCCACCCTGATCGCCGGCGACGGCATCGGCCCCGAAATCATGGACGCCACGCTGGCGGTGCTGGACGCGCTGCAGGCGCCGTTCAGCTGGGATGCGCAAGTCGCCGGCCTGGGCGGCGTGAAGGCCGCCGGCGATCCGCTGCCGCCGGCCACCCTGGACAGCATCCGGGGCACCCGGCTGGCGCTGAAAGGCCCGCTGGAGACGCCGTCGGGAGGCGGCTACCGCTCGTCGAACGTTCGCCTGCGCGAGGAGTTCAAGCTGTTCGCCAACATGCGTCCGGCGCGCACCATGATCCCGGGCGGCCGCTTCGACAACATCGACCTGCTGGTGTTCCGCGAGAACGTCGAAGGCCTGTACATGGGCTACGAGCACTACATCCCGATCGAGGATGACCCGCACGCGGTGGCCATCGCCACCGGCGTCAACACCCGGCAGGGTTCGCGCCACATCCTCGACTACGCGTTCCGCACCGCGATCGCGCTCGGGCGCAAGAAGATGACCGTGGTGCACAAGGCCAACATCATGAAAGCCTTGACCGGGATCTTCCTCGAGACCGCGTACCAGATGCACAAGGAGAAGTACGCCGACCGCATCGCGCTCGACGACGTCATCGTCGACGCCTGCTGCATGAAACTGGTGACCAACCCCTGGCAGTTCGACGCGCTGGTCACTACCAACCTGTTCGGCGACATCCTGTCGGACCTGACCGCCGGCCTGGTCGGCGGCCTGGGCATGGCGCCGGGCGCCAACATCGGCCAGGACGCGGCGATTTTCGAGGCCGTGCACGGCTCGGCGCCCGACATCGCCGGGCGCGGAATCGCCAACCCGACCGCGCTGATGCTGGCCGCCGCGCTGATGCTCGACCACGTCGGCGAGCACGACAAGGCGCAGCGCCTGCGCGTCGCCATCGGCGACACCCTGAACAAGGACCAGGTGCGCACCGGCGACCTCGGCGGCAGCGCCAGCACCGAGGCGTTCACGAAGGCGGTGATCGCCCGCCTGTGACGCGCCGGGCGCCGGTCATTGGGAGGGAGGCGCGACCTTTTTCAGGTAGATGACCGACTCCTGGTCCTCGTAGTGCAGCGGCGGCGCCGGTGCGCCCTCCAGGTACTCGGTATCCGAGCAACTGCCTGCGCTGGTGCACGTGGCACGCCCGATCAACTTGATGCGCGCGCCGGACAACAGCGGGTTTTCGACCATCAAGGAATTGATCACCCGTGCCGAACGCTTGTTGATCAGATCGATCATGGCCACGCCGCCGTGCGCCGGCGCGCCGGCGCCGCCGGCCCACGCGGTGCAACGCACGGCAAAGCTCTGCGGCGAGAACTCGAGCGTGTCGCAACCCACCATCGCGGGCTGGCCGAAGTCGTATTCCTCCGCGACCTCGGGGGTCATGGCGACCATGAACACCGCCGAAGCGTCGGCACTGCCGGCCGTGCACAGCGCGAGCAGCGCCGTGGTGATGAAGCTTCGCATATCGTTCTCCATGCTGGAACTGCCGGGCAAGTCGCCGCGGCCATCGCACTATAGGGCGACGGCGACGGTTTTTTGACATAGCCCGAAAAGCCTGGAATGTCGGTCGTCGAGCATGGTTTCGGCCGCAGCGGCCGCGGCGTCGGTGCGCGAGCGCGGCCTGCCGGCGGCGAAGCCTTCCTACAATGTGGCCTTTTACCGCCCCGCCGCCGCCCATGCCCGCCTGCACCAACGACTATGTGCTGACGCTGTCGTGCCTCGATGCCAAGGGCATCGTCCATTCGGTGTCCGGACTGCTGTACCAGGCCGGATGCAACATCCTCGATTCGCAGCAGTTCGGTGACCAGGCCACCGGGCTGTTCTTCATGCGGGTGCATTTCGCGGCGCCGGCGCACCTCGACGGTGCCGACAAGCTCGAGTTGCTGTTCGCCGATCTGTGCCAGCGCTTCGGCATGCACGCGCGCATCCACGCCTGCGCGCAGCGCCCGCGGGTGCTGATCGCGGTCAGCCGCCAGGCGCACTGCCTCAACGATCTGTTGTTCCGCTGGCGCGCCGGGCAGATGCCGATGGACGTGGTCGGGGTGGTGTCGAACCACCGCGACTGCGCCGCGCTGGCTGCGCACTACGACGTGCCTTTCCACCACGAGGCGCTTCCCGCCGGGGCCGACGCGCAGGCCAAGCGTGCGCAGGAGCAGCGCATCGAGGCGCTGATGCGCGCGCAGCGCGTCGACCTGCTGGTGCTCGCGCGCTACATGCAAATCCTCAGCGCCGAATTCTGCGCCGGACTTCAGGGCAGGGCGATCAACATCCACCACTCGTTCCTGCCCAGCTTCAAGGGTGCGCGGCCGTACGCGCAGGCGCACCAGCGTGGCGTCAAGCTGATCGGCGCCACCGCGCATTACGTCACCGCCGACCTCGACGAGGGGCCGATCATCGAGCAGGCGGTCGAACGCGTCGACCACAGTCTCGACACCGATGCGCTGACCGCGGTCGGCCAGGACGTCGAGAACCAGGTGCTGGCGCGCGCGGTGCGCTGGCACGTCGAGCACCGCATCCTGATGAACGGGCACAAGACCGTCGTCTTCAACTGATCGGAGCCCAGCGCCATGCACCATCCGAGCGTCGATCACGCCCCGGCATCGGCCGAAGCCGCCGAGGCCGCGTTCTACGACGCGCTGCAGCGCGCCGACGTCGACGCGGTGATGCGGTTGTGGGCCGACGACGACGAACCCGTCTGCGTGCACCCCGGCGGGCCGCGTGCCGTCGGCGTGGCAGCGATCCGCGCCGGCTTCGAGCAACTGTTCGCCGGCGGGCCGCTGCACGTCACCCCGGAGCGCGTGCTGCGCACCGTGTCGCTTGGCTGTGCGGTGCACAACGTGGTCGAACGCGTTCACCTCGATCCCGGCGAAGACGGCGCGCGCTACGCACTGGTGCTGGCGACCAACGTCTACATGAAGGTCGCCGGGAGCTGGCGCATGGTGCTGCATCACGCCAGCCCGGCCACCGCGCACGAGGCCGTCGAGGTGCTGGCGCTGCACGAGCGGCTGCATTGAGCGCGCAGGATTCGCGCGCTGCACGCGGCGTGGGCGCTTGCGGCTACCGTGCGCCGCGCTGGCTGCCCGGAGGACAGTTGCAGACCATCTGGCCCGCGGTGTGCGCGCGTCCCGCGGCGCCGCGCTGGCAGCGTCAGCGCTGGACCGCGCCGGACGGCGATTTCATCGACGTCGACCGAATCGACGGCGGCGTCGGCGCGCCGCTGCTGGTGCTGTTCCACGGCCTCGAGGGATCGTCGCGCAGCCACTACGCGCGCGCCGTCGCGCAGGCTTGCGCGGCGGCCGGCTGGACGCTGGCGCTGCCGCATTTCCGCGGCTGCTCGGGCGAGCTCAACCGTGCCCCGCGCGCCTACCATTCGGGCGACTGGGCCGAGGTCGACTGGATCCTGCGTCGGCTGCGCGCCGCGCACCCGGGCGCCCTGTACGCCGCCGGCGTGTCGCTGGGCGGCAATGCGCTGCTGCGCTGGGCGCAGGAGTGCGGCGGCGCCGCATCCGGCGTGGTCGATGCCTTGGCCGCGGTCAGCGCGCCGCTGGACCTGGCCGCAGGCGCCGCGGCGATCGGCCACGGCTTCAATCGCCTGGTCTACACCCGGATGTTCCTGCGCACGCTCAAGCCGAAGGCGATCGCGCTGGCGCGTCTTCACCCCGGGCTGGCCGATGTCGCGGCGATCGCCGCGGCGCGCGACCTGCACGCGTTCGACGACGCGTTCACCGCTCCGGTGCACGGCTTCGCCGACGCGCGCGATTATTGGTGCCGCGCGTCGGCCGGGCCGCGGCTGCGCGACATCCGCGTGCCCGCGCTGGTGCTCAACGCGCGCAACGATCCGTTCCTGCCGCAGCGCGCGCTGCCGGCGGCGCGCGACGTCGGGCCGGCGGTGCGGCTGGAGCAGCCGCGGCACGGCGGCCACGTCGGATTCGCCCGCGGCGCACCGCCCGGGCGTATCGACTGGATGCCGCAACGGCTGCTGGCGTTTTTCGCCGGTCGCGGGTGACGCGGCGCAAGCCGCCAGGTGCTAAGGTTGGCGGTATGGACGAATCGGTTCGACGTGCGCTGCTGCGCTGGCCCGACGTGCCGGCGTGCACCGGCTGGCTCGGGCTGGACGCGCGCGGCGACTGGTGGATGCGCAGCGCGGCCGCGCACCCGTGGCCGCGCGACGCCGACGGCCGTCTGCGTCGCGACGGCGCGAGCCGGCTGCGCCATGCCGGGCTGGTGGCGTTCATCGCGCGCAACTACCTGCGCGCCGACGACGGCCACTGGTATTTCCAGAACGGCCCGCAGCGGGTGTACGTCGAGCTCGAGGCCGCGCCGCTGGTGCTGCGGCTGCAGCCCGACGGCAGTTGGCGCGCGCACACCGGGATCGTCTGCACGCCGCGGCTGGCCGTGGCCGACGCGGCCGGTCGTCTGTACCTGGACACCGATTCGGGCCCGGGCATCGTGCACAGCCTCGACATGGCTGCGCTGGCCGATGGGCTCGACGATGCGTTGACGCGGCTGCGGCCGCCGGCCGGACCGGAGCTCGCGCTGCTGCGGCTGGACGGCGACGCGCTGCGCGCGCGGCTGCGTTTCCTGGCGAGTCCGTCGGCCGGAATCGCCGGGTGAGCGCCTCGCGGGCCCGCCGCAGCGGGCCTGCGAGGCCGCCGCACGGCGCTTATTTCGACTGCGCCACCATGTAGGCGACCGCGGCTTTCACGTCGGCGTCGCTGGCCGTCGAGCCGCCCTTGGGCGGCATCATCCCGGACTTGCCCTGGAAGCCGTGGATCGCGTGGTCGTCGAGCACCGCGAGCCCTTTGGCGATGTGCGGCGCCCACGCCGCCTCGTCGCCGACTTTCGGCGCTCCGGCGATACCGGCGCCGTGGCACGCGATGCAGGTGGTCTGGTACAGCTGCTTGCCGGCGTCGGCCACCGTGGTGGTGGCCGCG
>JAJZHS010000074.1 GCA_021798395.1 Pseudomonadota bacterium | reverse complement strand
ACGCGCCCGGCGCCGCCGCCGTCCGAGGCTCCCGCCGCACCGCCCGCAGCACCGCCCACGCCCCCCGCCGCATCGTCCGCCGGGCCTTCGGAATGGGGGCAGAACCTGAGCCTGGACAAGGAAGTCTTTTCGCGCCCGCTGTCCGGGCACGAGCAAGTCCAGGTCGATGAAATGATGGACATTGGCCATCTGGCCGATTTCTTCATCGGCATCGGCAACCTCGACCAGGCGATCGAGGTCATGCGCAAAGCGCTGCTCGAACACAGCGGCGGATTGCTCGCGCTGCCTTACCTCTACCTGTTCGATTTGTACCGGCAGACAGGGCGCCAAGCCGACTACGAGGCGTTGCTCGAGCAGTTCGCGCACCGCTTCAACGTGCGCATTCCGGATTGGGACGAGGCGCCCGAGGCCGAGCCGCGCGACCTGGAGTCGTATCCGCGCGCCATCGCGCTGATCTGCGAGACCTGGGACATGCCGGCGATGGTGACCGTCATCGAGCGCATGCTGCTCGACGATCCGAACAAGCCCCGCGTCGGCTTCGATCTTCCGGCGTACCGGGACATGCTCGACCTGTACGCGATCGCGCGCGATCTCAGCCGCAATCCGCAAGCGTCCGAGCCGATCGCGCAGGCGTCGCGCGCGGAGCCGGCAGCCGCCGGCGCGTCGAGCGCCGAACTGGATTTCCCGCTGGATCTCGGGAGCGCCGCGAACGCGCCCGGCGGGACCCAGTCGGGCGCAGCGGGTCGGCGCGAATTGCCGCCGCTGGATTTCACCCTGGGCCTGCCGCCGCGCGACGACACGGAGCGTTGACGCAGCCCCCCACGGAGCGTCAGAGGACGGCCAGCCTGCGCAGCGCGTCGTCGAGGGTCGCTTCGCGCTTGGCGAAGCACAGGCGCGCGACCCGGCGCTGGCCATCGGGGCGGGATTCGAAGGCGCCCAGCGGGATCGCCGCGACGCCGATGTCGCGGGTCAGCCATTCGCAAAATCCGGTTTCGTCGACATCGCGGACGTCCCGGTAGTCGACGCACTGGAAATAGGTTCCCTCGCACGCCAGCAGACGCAGCCGCGTGCCGGCCAGCCCGGCGCGGAAACGGTCGCGGCGGGCCTGGTAGAACGCGGGGAGATCGCGGTGGGCTTGCGGCGTGGCGCGCAAGTACGCGGCCAGGGCCCACTGCATCGGCGTGTTCACGGTGAACACGTTGAACTGATGCACCTTGCGGAATTCGCGCATCAGCGCGGCCGGGGCGGCGACCGAGCCGACCTTCCATCCCGTGACGTGGTAGGTCTTGCCGAAGCTGGAAATGACGAAGGCGCGCGCGGCCAGCCGCGGGTCGGCGGCGGCGCTGTGGTGGCGCCGGCCGTCGTAGACCATGTGCTCGTAGACCTCGTCGGCGATCAGCACCACGTCGGTGGGTTCGAGCATCGCGGCCAGGCGCTGCATGTCGGCGGCGCTCCAGATCCTGCCGCTCGGATTGTGCGGGGTGTTGACGATCAGCGCGCGGGTGCGTGGCCCCAGCGCTGCGGCGATGGCGTCGAGGTCGGGGCCCAGTTCCGGGGTCAGCGCGACTTCGCGCAGCGTGCCTCCGGCCAGCTCCACGGCAGGTGCGTACGCGTCGTACGCCGGGGTCAGGACGATGACCTCGTCGCCTGGGCGCACCACGGCCAGCAGCGCCGTGAGCAGCGCCTGGGTGGCTCCGGCGGTCACGGTGATTTCGTCGCCCGGGTCGTAGCGGCAGCCGTACAGATCGGCGATCTTGTCGCTGAGCGCTTCGCGCAGGGCGGGCACGCCGGCCATCGGCGGGTACTGGTTGTGGCCGTCGCGCATCGCGCGCGTCACCGCGTCGAGCAGCGCGGGATCGGGGTCGAAGTCCGGAAAACCCTGGCCCAGGTTGATCGCTCCGCAGCGCTGGGCCAGCGCCGACATGACGGTGAAAATCGTCGTCCCGACCGCGGGCAGGCGGCTCGGCGGGGCAGGTCTTTGCGGCGGCGTGAACGGGCGCGGTGGCATGGCGGACGCGATCAGATCGAGAAATCGGCGTCGGCCTCGCCGCGCAGCACCGGCTCGATCAGCCTGCGCGACAGCCGCGGCGCGAGCAACTCGGTGAGGACGAAGACGAAGCCGCGCTGGTAGACGCCCTGTTTGAACGCCACCCGGGTCAGGTTGTGGCCGAACAGGTGGCCCAGCGGGCGCGCGCACAAAGCGGTGTCGCGCTCGGCGTTGAACGCCATTTCCGCGATCAGTCCGACGCCCATGTCGAGTTCGACGTAGGTCTTCAGCACGTCCGAGTCGATCGCCTCGAGGACGATGTCGGGCTTGAGGCCGTGCAAGGCGAAGGCCTGGTCGATGCGCCGGCGTCCGGCGAAGCCGCTGCCGTACGTCACCAGCGGCCAGCGCGCCAGGTCGTCGAGCGTGATGTCGGGCAGCGCGCCGAGCGGGTGCTCCGCGGGCATCACCGCCAGATGCTGCCACTCGTAGCACGGCAGCGTGACCAGTCCGGAATGTTCGGCCAGGCTCTCGGTGGCCAGCGCCAGGTCGGCGCGCTCCTCGAGAACCGCGCCGGCGACCTGATCCGGGCTGCCCTGGGTCAGATGCACCTGCACGCGCGGGAATCGCCGGCGGAATTCGGCGATCACGCGCGGCAGCCGGTAACGGGCCTGGGTGTGGGTGGCGGCGATGGTCAGCTGCCCGCTGTCCTGCGCCGCGTAGTTCTGCCCGATGCGCTTGAGGTTGTTGACCTCGCGCAGGATGATTTCGACGCTGCGCAGAACGTCCTCGCCGGGCGCGGTGAGCTTGCGGATGCGCTTGCCGTGCCGGCTGAAGATCTCCACGCCGAGTTCGTCCTCGAGCTCGATGATCGCCTTGGACACCCCGGGCTGCGACGTGAACAGCGCGCGCGCCGCGTCGGTCAGGTTGAAATTGCGCCGCACGGCTTCCTGCAGGAAACGGAACTGGTGCAGGTTCATCGTCGTCGTCTCGCTCAGCGGTAGCGCACGCGCCAGAGGAAGAAACCCAGCGCTCCCGAAGCGTACAGCGCGTAGGGCAGGGCCGCGGCGAGCCAGGTCGGCCAGCTCGCCAACAGGCCGATGCGCGAGGCCAGGGTGTTGACCAGCAGGAAGCTGATGCCCAGCATGATGCCGCCGAACACCTTCCAGCTGACCTGCCCGCCGCGCGTGTGCAGGTACGCGAAAGGAAGCGCCAGCAGCATCATCACGATCGGGCTCAGCGGGTACAGGATCTTGCGCCACAACTCGATTTCGTCGCGCTGCACCGACTGCCCGTTGGCGCGCAGGTGTTGCACGTAACGCCACAGGTCGACGATCGGCATGTGCAGCGGGTCGAGCAGCAGCACGTCGAGCATGCCCGGCGTCAGCGAGGTCGGCCAGTCCAGGCGCGCCAGATGCTGCGGGCGCAAGGCGCCGGCCGCCTGGCCCGGGCCCGGCAGCTGCACGCTGGTCGCGTCGCGCAGGACCCAGACGCCGTGGCCTGCATAGCGCGCCCGCGCCGCGCTGACCTCGCGTTGCAGTTGCGCGGCGCCGCCGAGCACGTAGATGCGCACTCCGCGCAGCTGGCCGCCGGCGCCGACGCCGCCGACGTTGATGATCTGGTCGCCGTTCGCGTCGTGGTTGCGCAACCACACGCCCGAACTCAGCGATGTGTCGAACTGCCCGCCCTGCGCTCGCGCCCGCAGCGTCGCCGCGAGCCGCGAAGCGGCGGGCGCGCCGAACTCGCCCAGCGCCAGCACCAGCAGCGCGAACACCAGTCCGAGGCCGAGCAGCTCGCGCAGCGCGCGTTGCGGACTCAGTCCCGACATGCGCATCACGGTGAACTCGGACGACGCCGCCAGCCCGGACAGGACGTAGACGCTCCCGGTCAAGGCGGCGATCGGCAGCACCTCGTAGGCGCGCGCGGGCAATTGCAGCGCCACGCGCAGCAGCACGGTGCCGAAGGCCACGTGGCTGCTGAGGTCGTTGACCACGTCGAGAAAGAACAGCAGGCCGAGGAACAGCAGCAGCACCAGTCCGCTGGTGGCGATGATCTGCACGTAGAGGTAGCGGCGCAGCGTACGCATCGGTGCTCAGCGGCGCGGCCAGTTCAGCATGCCCTTGACCAGCATCGCTCCGAGCAGCACCGCCGCTGCGCCGCCGTGCAGCCACAACAGGCCGCCGGCCAGGCCCACGCGCCCGTCGTCGATCCAGTGCTGGGTGGCGTTGAGGAAGTTCAGGTAGGTCAAGTACACCAGGATCGCGATGACCAGTTGCACAGCGCGGCCGGCGCGCGGATTGCTCGCCGCCAGCGGAACGGCCATGAGCACCAGAACCAGTGTGGACAACGGCACGCCGAGGCGCCACGACAGTTCGCCGCGCCAGCGCGGCACGGCCGACAGAGCCAGCGTCAGGCTCGAGATCTCGCGGCTCGGCGTGTGCGCCAGCCGCACCGCGGCGGGCAGTGCGGCGGCGTGCGGCGCGGCGATCGCCGACAGGCGCACCCCCATTTGCGCGAACCCGGTGATCTGGTAGTTGGTCTGCCCGATGGTGTGGCTGTAGCGCGTTCCGTCGGACAGCATCAGGTAGCGTCCGCCGTCGCGGTTCTGCAGGCTGGCGGCGCGCGCCAGGGTGACGGTTTCGCGGCCGTCGGAGACGTCGCGCACGAACACGTCGCGGGCCAGGCCGTTGGCGTCGGCGCCGCGACCGATGAAAAAGACGCGCCGCCCCGAAGCCGACTGGCGGAACTGGCCCGGAGCTGCGCGCGACAGGTCCGAGCGCTGCTCGAAGCGGTCGCGCAGCGCAGCGTTCTGGCGGTTGGCCCACGGCCACACCAGCAGGGTCAGCAGGGCCACTGCGACCAGCACCGGCATTGCGAAGCGCAGCGCGATGATGAAAAAACGCAGCGGCGACACGCCGGCCGAACTCCAGATCGCCATCTCGGAGTCGCGATGCATCCGTGCATAGGCCATCAGCACGGCCAGGAACAGCGCCAGGCCGAGAATGAACTGCAGGTAGCTCAGGCAGGCCAAGCCGATGAGGACGAACAAATCCTGCGGATCGACGCTGCCGTCGGACGCCTGGCCGAGCACGCGCAGCAGCATCAACGTCAGCACGACGGAAAACAGCACGGTGAAGGCGGCGCCGAATTGGCGTGCCATTTCACGGCGCAGCGAGCGGTCCAGCAGCATGGGGAAAACGGCGGGTTCGCGAGCTGGATGCGGGGGCGGGGCGACGGCGAAGCGGACGCGGTGGAATAATGGCGGGGGTCATCTGGAGCCCCCATGAAATTTAGCATAGCCCCTCTCAAAAGCCTGGCCGTGTTGCGCAGCGACGCGCTGATCGTGTTCCTGCACCAGCCCGGCGGCGCCTGCGGTCTGGTCGAGGCCGCGGCCGTCGATGCGATCGCCGCCGAGGCCGTGCACGACGGGGATTTCAGCGGGGCGCTGGGCAGCACTTATCTACGCCAGCGCCCGGCCGGACTGGCCGCGCGACGGCTGGTGCTGGTCGGTCTGGGGCCCGCGCCGGTCGGTGCGGCCGCATGGTCGAAAGCCATCGGCGCGGCCGCCGCGGCGCTCAAAGGGGTCGGCGCCGAGCAGGTGCACCTGCTCGCCGCCGACGGAGAGGCCAGCCTGGCCGAACTGGCGCCGCGCGCGTTCGGCGCCGCCGCCTACCGGTACACGGCCACGCGCGCGGCCGATGCCAAGGATGCGTACCGGGTGGCGTCGGTGCAGGTGCTGGCGCGCCGCGGGCAAGCTGCGCTCAAGAATGCGCTGGCCCGTGCCGAGGCCGTCGCCGCCGGCGTGGCGCTGGCCCGCGACACGGCGAACCTGCCGGGCAATCACGGCACGCCGACGCGGCTGGCGCGTATCGCGCAGGACCTGGGCAAGCGCCACGCGGTGAAGGTCGAGGTGCTCGACCGCGACGCGATGCGGCGCCTGGGCATGGGCGCGCTGCTCGCGGTCGCGCAGGGCTCGGTACAGCCCCCGCGTTTCATCGTGTTGCGCTACGACGGCGCGACGCGCCGCGACGCGCCGCACGTGCTGGTCGGCAAGGGCGTCACGTTCGACAGCGGCGGCATTTCGCTCAAGCCCGGCGCCGAGATGGACGAGATGAAGTTCGACATGTCCGGTGCGGCGTCGGTGCTCGGCTGTTTCGAGGCCGTCGCGCGGTTGCGCTTGCGGCTCAATCTGGTCGGGCTGATCCCGGCGACCGAGAACATGCCCGACGGGGGCGCGGTCAAGCCCGGCGACGTCGTCACCGGCATGTCGGGGCAGACGATCGAGATCCTGAACACCGACGCCGAGGGACGCTTGATCCTCAGCGATGCGCTGACCTATGCCGAGCGCTTCAAGCCTGCCTGCGTGATCGACATCGCGACGCTGACCGGCGCCTGCGTGATCGCGCTGGGTCATGTGCACAGTGGCCTGTTCAGCACCGACGACGCACTGGCCGAGGCCTTGCTGAGCGCCGGGCGCGAGGCGCAGGACACCTGTTGGCGCATGCCCCTGGACGAAGCGTACGCCGAGGGACTCAAGAGCGGGTTCGCCGACGTCGCCAACATCGCCGGGCGCGCCGCCGGCAGCGTGACCGCGGCCTGTTTCCTGCAGCGCTTCACCAAGGCGTACCGCTGGGCGCACCTGGACATCGCCGGAACGGCCTGGAAAAGCGGCGCCGACAAGGGTGCCACCGGTCGCCCGGTGACGCTGCTGGTGCAGTACCTGCTTGCGCAGCAGGCGCCGCAGGCCCGCTGAACGCCGTGAAGCCGCGGCCGTGACGAGCCAGGTCGAATTCCGCGTCGGCGCCGCCGACCCGCTGGCTTACGCCTGCGGGCTGCTGCGCAGCGCGGTGGCCAAGGGCGCGCGCCTGTTCGTCCGGCTCGAGGCAGCGCAACTCGACGCATTCGACGCCCGGCTGTGGACGTTTTCGGCGCTGGATTTCGTCGCGCATTGCCGCGACGGCGAATCCACGCAGCGACGCAGCGCGGTGGTGCTCGGCAGCGCCGATGCCCCGGTCGCGGGCGACGCGCGCGATTGCCTGGTCAACCTGGCCGCGGCCCCGGTGCAGGGCTGGCAGGACTGGCCGCGGGTGATCGAGATCGTCGGCGCCGATGCGGCGTCGAAGGCCGCTGCGCGGCAGCGTTTTCGTGCCTACCGCGAAGCCGGTTGCACGCCGACCATGATGGAACTGACGCCATGACCCGACCCGACCCGACGCGCCTGCCGGTGCTCAACCAGGTCATCGACGAGGCGCCGCCGCAGGTGCCCGCTGCGGCGGGCCCGGGCGCTGCGGCGCCCGAAGCACGGCCCGAGGCCGAGGCGCGGCCCGAGGTGCAGTCCGAAGCGCAGTCCGAAGCGCAGTCCGAAGCGCAGTCCGAAGCGCAGTCCGAAGCGTCGGGTGCGTTGCAGGCCCGCGTGCGCGCGGCGCTGGAAAGCCGGCTGGAGGCCGAACTGCCGTGGCGCATGCGCGCCCTGCTGGCGCCGCGTCTGGACGCGCTGGCCCGCGAACTGGCCGAGGAACTGCAGCCGGCCCTGAGCGACATCGCTCGCGCCGCGGTCGCCGAGGCCTTGTCC
Source organism: Pseudomonadota bacterium (assembly GCA_021798395.1). Taxonomy (GTDB): domain Bacteria; phylum Pseudomonadota; class Gammaproteobacteria; order Burkholderiales; family Burkholderiaceae_C; genus Thiomonas_A. Next base: position 1,884 of record JAJZHS010000074.1, on the reverse strand, counting down.
GGGCGTTGACGGTGGGACACCGGAGGACACCGGTGCGATACCCCTGACGCAGTGGATTAGCACGACGTTGCACAAGTTTCATCGCGCGGTGCAGAACCACCGCGCCGCGTCCGCGCTCCAACGGCCATTCGCTTTTGGAGACGCTCATGAAAAACCCTTGGACGGGACCCGCCGCAGGCGTCGTGTTCCTGAGCCTGGCCGGCGCGACGGGAGCCGTCGAACCCTTGACGGTGACCATCGGCGTGGCCGGCCCGTTGTCGGGTCCGCAGGCAGCGATCGGACAGGACGCTGCCAACGGCGTGCAGATGGCGGTGCGCGAACTCGAACGCCGCAACCTGCGCATCGATGGCCGGCCGGTGCGGTGGCGCGTCGACATCCAGGACGACCAGTCCGATCCGAAGCAGGCCACGATGGTGGCGCAGCATTTCGTCGACAGCCACGTCGACGGCGTCGTCGGCCACCTGAATTCCGGCTGCACCTTCCCGGCTTCGCGGATCTACGCGCGCGCCGGAATCCCGAGCATCACCGGGGCGTCGACCGACCCGAAACTGGCGCGGCAGGGATTTGCCACGTTTTTCCGCATCATCGCCAACGACGATGCGCTGGGGGCCGGGTTGGCCGCGTACGCGCGCGACGTCCTGCACGCGCGCAGCGTGGCGGTGATCGACGACCGCACCGCGTACGGGCAGGGGCTGGCCGACGTGTTCGCCCGCGAGGCACGGGCGCGCGGCCTGCGCCTTGTCGGTCGCGAATACACCAATGACAAGGCGACCGATTTCTCGGCCATCCTGACCCGCATCCGCGGCCAGCGGCCCGACGTGATCTTCTACGGTGGCGTGTACACGCAAGCCGGGCCGATGCTGCGCCAGATCGCGCGCCTGGGGATCGACGCGAAGCTGCTCGGCGGCGACGCGATCTGCGTGCCGACGCTGGCCACGCTGGCCGGCGACGCGGTCAAGCGCGCGCGCTGCGCCGAGGGCGGCGCCCCGCTGCAGCGCATGCCCGGGGGCGTGGCGTGGAAGGCGGCCTACGACCGCGCGTACGGTGCCGCCGCCTACCAGATCTTCTCGCCGTACGTCTACGACGCCACGCTGGTGCTGGGGCAGGCGATGGTCAAGGCCGGATCGAGCGATCCGCGCCGCTATCTCGCGGCGGTGCGCGACATCGGCATCGACGGCGTCACGCGACGCGCCATCCGCTTCGACGCGCACGGCAATTTGGTGCATCCGGCGATCACGCTGTCGAGTTTCGCTGACGGTATCAAGAAGACCATCGAGGTGCGCGAGGTCGAATGAGCGCCGCCGGCCCGCGCGTGCGTGCACGCCGGGCCGTGTGCGGCGGAACCGGGATTGAAACGGATGTTGCGGCTTCGTTTTTTCGCCTACTATTGCGAACGCAGTTTGGATTGCGCTAACGAAGGCAACTTTTCAATCCTTTTGGAGACTCATTCATGAAACTGAAATATGCCCTGCTCGGCTTGTCGCTGGCCATCGGCACCGCATACGCGGCTGCACCGATGAGCGTGACCATCGGCAGCGCGGCGCCGATGTCGGGCCCGCAAGCGTCGTTCGGCCAGGACAACACGAACGGCGTGCGCATGGCGATCGATGATCTCAACGCCGAGCACTTCAAGATCGGCGGGCATGCCGTGGAGTGGAAGATCGACGCCGAGGATGACCAGGCCGATCCGAAGCAGGCCACGACGGTGGCGCAGAAATTCGTCGACGAGAAAGTCAACGGCGTCGTCGGCCACCTGAACTCGGGCTGCACCTTCCCGGCCACGCGCATTTACCAGAACGCGGGCATTCCGAACATCACCCCGTCGTCGACTGATCCGAAGATCGCCAAGCAAGGCTTCGATACCTTCTTCCGCATCATCGCCAA
>JAJZHS010000073.1 GCA_021798395.1 Pseudomonadota bacterium | reverse complement strand
CGATCGGGCAACATCCGCGCACGGCGCAAGGTCGCCGTGCTGCTCGGCGGCAAACCGCCCGGCGCCGAGCCTTCAAGCGGCGGCTGACGGCCAGGCCGCGCGCCACTGCGCAACCGCCGAGGCGAGCCATTCGGCGCCGTGTGCGCCCTGCGCGCGCAGTCCCAGATGGCGCAGCGCGGCCCGCAGCGCCGGCGCCCCGGGCCGCAGCGGCGCGGCGGCTTCGCTCTTCGACAGCTTGCGGCCTTGCGCGTCGCGCACCAGCGGCAAGTGCAGGTAGCGCGGTGTCGGCACCCCGAGCGCGCGCTGCAGCAGCATCTGCCGCGCGGTCGACGCGGCCAGATCCTCGCCGCGCACCACGTCGGTGACGCCCTGCGCGGCATCGTCGACGACCACCGCCAACTGGTAGGCCCACACCGCGTCGGCGCGGCGCAGCACGAAGTCGCCGATGCGGCGCGCGACGTCCTCGCGCTGCACGCCGATGCGGCGATCGCTCCACTGCACGGTCGCGTCGTCGGGAAGGCGCAGGCGCCACGCCCGCGGCGGCGCGCCGCGCAAGCCGTCGCGGCAGGTTCCGGGATAAGGCAGTTCGTCGCCCGGCTCGGGCGCCCTGCCCTGCGCGCACAAGGCCTGTTCGATGGCACGCCGCGAGCAGCCGCAGGCGTACGCCAGGCCGCGCGCGCGCAAGGCGTCCAGCGCGTGCGCGTACGCTGTTGCGCGTCGCGACTGCACCCAGGGCGGCGCGTCCGGATGCAGTCCGCACGCTGCCAGTTGCTGCAGGATCGTCGCGGCGGCGCCGTCGCGGCAACGCGGCGCGTCGACGTCCTCGATGCGCACCAGCCACTGCCCGCCGGAGGCGCGCGCGTCGAGCCAGGAGCCCAGCGCGGCGACCAGCGAGCCGAGGTGCAGCGGCCCGGTCGGCGACGGCGCGAAACGCCCGACGTAGCGGGATCGGCCGCCGCCCGCCATCGCGGCTCAGAAACGCAGGTAGTGGTCGACCAGCATCGCGCCGAACAGCAGCGACAGGTAGACGATCGAGTAGCGGAACATGCGCCGCGCCAGCGCGTCGGTGTAGCGCTGCCTGAGCTCCCAGGCGTAGGCCAGGAACACGGCGTCGAGCAGCACCGCGGCGATCGCGTAGACGATCCCGCTCATGTGGATCGCGTACGGCATCAGGCTGACCGCGGTCAGCAGCACCGTGTACAGCAGCGCCTGCAGGCGGGTGTATTCCGAGCCGTGGGTGACGGGAAGCATCGGCAAGCCCGACTTGCGGTAGTCTTCGGTGCGATAAAGCGCCAGGGCCCAGAAATGCGGCGGTGTCCACAGGAAAATGATCAGGAACAGGATCAGCGCCTGCGCCTCGACGTGGCCGCTGACCGCGGCCCAGCCCAGCACCGGCGGCATCGCGCCCGACGCGCCGCCGATGACGATGTTCTGCGGGGTCGCCGGTTTCAGCAGCACGGTGTAGATCACCGCGTAGCCGATGAAGGTGGCGAAGGTCAGCCACATGGTCAGCGCGTTGACCTGGGTGTCGAGCAGCAGCATGCCCAGCGCGCACAGCGCGCCGGAGAACGCGATGATCGGCGTCGCGCGCAGTTCTCCGGTGGCGCTCGGCCGCCACGCGGTACGGCGCATCATCGCATCGATGCGCTGCTCGACCAGGCAGTTGAACGCGGCCGCTGCGCTCGCCACCAGCCAGATTCCGGCGGTGCCGAACAGCAGCGGACGCCACGGCGGCAGCCCCGGAGTGGCCAGGAACATGCCGATCACCGCGCAGAACACGATCAGCTGCACGACGCGCGGCTTGGTCAGCGCGTAGTACTGCTGGAAGGAGCGGTGCAGTCCGCCGGCGGGCGGCAGGGTGGTGGACTTCATGATTCGAGGCGCGAACGCGTGGAGCCGCTACGCGGCGCCGCGGCCCGGTAGACGGAAACGGTGAGCAACAGCACCAGCAGCGCCGCGACCCCATTATGGAGCACCGCGAGCACCAGCGGATGCGCGAAAACCACAACACCGGCGCCCAGCGCGATCTGCGCCACGAGCAGCAGCGCAATGGCCGCGGCGAGCCGCCGCAGCGCGGCATGGCGCGCCATGGCCGCGCAGGCCGCCGCCAGCACGGCCGTCAGCACCAGCGCGAACAGGCGGTGTCCCCACTGGATCGCGACCAGCGCCTGCAGGGTGATCGCCGAGCCGTCGGGATTCTCGCCCAGATTGCGCCAGAACGTGAAGCCGCGCACCCAGTCGGCGTGCGGATGCAGGGTGCCGTTGCAGGTCGGAAAGCCCGAGCAGGCCAGCGCCGCGTAGTTGGTGCTGACCCAGCCGCCGAGAAACACCTGCCAAAGCGTCGCCGCCAGCGCCAGCCACAACAGCGCGCGGGTTCCGGCGCCGGCGTCGGCGCCGGGCAGGTCGTCGCGGTTGCGCATCCAGAACCAGGCCGCGAGCACCAGCAGCACGACGCCCCCCATCAGGTGCAGGGTGACGATCAGCGGCTTGAGCAGCAGCGTGACGGTCCAGGCGCCGAACAGGCCCTGCAGCACGACCCAGGCCACCAGCAGCAGCGGCAGCCCCAGGCGCACCGCGTTGCGCCGGCGCCGCGTCATCGCCGCGCGCACAGCCATGGCGACGGTCAGCGCGCCGATCACGGTGGCGACGTAGCGATGGATCATTTCGACCCAGGCCTTGAACGCACTGACGTTGCCTTGCGTTCCTCCCTGTTCGGCCACCGCCTCGCCGATCTGCACGTGCGCCTGCGCCGGCGTGAAATGGCCGTAGCACCCCGGCCAGTCGGGGCATCCCAGGCCGGCGTCGGTGAGCCGGACGAACGCCCCGAACATGATCAGGTCCATGGTCAGGAACACCAGCAGCGCGACCAGCTTCGACCAGCGCATGCGAAGCGCCGCGAACAGCACGAGCAAGAGGCCGCCGATCCACATCGCAGCCTGCACCGCGTGCAGCGAGAAGGACCAGACCGTGGGAACCGCGGTCGACAGATTCTGCATCGCCGGCATCATCGCAGCGGCTCCAGATGGCGCGGCTTCCAGCCCGCCGTGTTGTACAGCAGCTTGCTGAACACGCCCAGCGCTGCGACCGGCTGCACCGGGGGCGGGAAGCGCAGCATCAGGTGCCCGAGCGGATCGACCAGCCACAGCGACCCCTCGAGGCCGGCGCCGGGCGCCGTCGGCAGCCAGGCGCGCAACTGCGCCGGGTCGGCGCGCAGGATCATGGTGCCGGCCGCGGGCAGCAGCACGCCGGGGTTGATCGGCTTGTCGTCGAGCACCAGCCACACCCGCGCCACCCGGTACTGGTCTTCGCCGCTGGCCAGCCGGAACTGGCGCATGTCGAACAGCAAGGACTGGCAGGTGGTGTCGCACGCCGCCGGGGCGGCCATCACCAGCATCCAGTAGCCGTCGTAGCGGCGCAGGTCGACCGGGCGTCCGGAACGGTCGGTCAGCGTCAGCGCAGGCACCGGGCGCTGCGGCTGCACCAGTTCGCCGTACGCCGGGCGGCCGTCCGGGTGCACGACGAAGAACAGGAATGCGGCGATGACCAGCGGCGCGGCGCACACCGCGATGATCAGTCCCAGGGTGCGGCGGTTGCGCCGTCGTGCCACGGTGTCGTTCACGCGGCGTCCTCCACGGCGACGCGACGGAGCAGCCGCCGCGTCAGGAAATAGGCGGTCAGTCCGATGCCCAGAACGCTCATCGCCCACCACTGAAATGCGTAACCGAAGTTGCGCTCCATGCCGTTATCCGCCTTCGGCCAGTCGCAGACCAGCCCGGGCTCGCACGGCGGCAGTTGCTGCAGCACGTACGGCAGCAGCGTGATCGCATGCCGCTGCGCGAACGCGCCGAGATCGACATTCTGCCGGATCACCGCTTGCGGGGGATCCTTGCGAAACGAGAACCAGCGCGACGGAGCAGGCGCCAGGCGACCCGCCACCCGGACCGCGCCGCGCGGCGTCGGCACCCCCGGCACGAAACTGCCCGGCGCATAGGCGTCTGCGGTCCAGCCTCGCTCGACCATCAGCCAGGTGTCGGTACCGGCCAGGCGCAGCGGGGTCAGCACCCAGTAGCCGGCACGCCCGGCGTGCTGGCGGTTCTGCAGGAACACGGTCCACTGCGCCGCGTAGCTGCCGCGCGCGTGCAACGGCCGCCAGACGTCGCGCAGCAGATCGAGCGGCTGCGCGCCCTGCCGCAGCGCGGGCGCGTGCATGCGCGCGGCGATCTGCGCGCTCAGCGCCTGCTTGGTCTGCCCGCGCCCCCACTGCCAGCGCCCGAGCAGCGCGGTGGCGACGATCAGCGCCAGCGCGGCGAGCAGGGTGAGGATTTCGCGCCTGTCCAAAGCGCCGCGCCTGCGGTCGCGCGCGCTTGATGGGACAATCGGTGTCCGCGTCATCACGCCCGACCGCCCCGCGGCAGCCGCCTCGGGCAGGAGCCCACCGTGCACATCATCGTCGCGATCGCGTTCGCCCTGATCCTCGCCAGCCTGTTCTCGGGGCTGTATTTCGTGATGAAAGACCGCGGGCGCAGCAACCGCGCGGTCAACGCGCTGACGCTGCGCATCGGTTTTTCGATCCTGCTGTTCATCTTCATCCTGGTCAGCTACAAGCTCGGCTGGATCCACCCGACCGGAATTCCGCTGGCGCCGCGGTGACGGCGCGCTGCGGCCGAAGGAAAAAACGCCGCGAAGCGGCGTTTCCCGGCGCCTTGCCCGGGGCGGTCAAAGCCAGTACACCAGCACGTACAGCAACAGCCAGACCACGTCGACGAAGTGCCAGTACCAGGCTGCGCCTTCGAACGCGAAGTGGTGCTCCGCAGTGAAGTCGCCGCGGATCATCCGCCGCAACACGACGGTCAGCATGGTCGCGCCGAGGAGCACGTGGAACCCGTGGAACCCGGTCAGCATGAAGAAGGTCGAGCCGTAGATCCCCGAGGTCAGCTTCAGCCCCAGTTCGGTGTAGGCGTGGTGGTACTCGTAGGCCTGCAGGATCAGGAAGCACACGCCGAGCACGACGGTGGTCGCCAGCCAGAAGATCGACTTCTTGCGGTGGTCGGCGCGAAGCGCATGGTGCGAAATCGTCAGCGTCAGCCCCGAGCTCAGCAGCAGTGCGGTGTTGATGGTCGGGATCGGCCACGGGTCCATCGCCTGCACCGCCGGGATCAGGCCGGAGGGGCCGACGCTGGGCCACGCGGCGACGAAGTGCGGCCACAGGATCTGGCTGTGCAGCGCGCCCAGATCGGGCAGCGCATAAACCCTGGAGTAATAAAGCGCACCGAAGAACGAGGCGAAGAACATCACCTCGGAGAAAATGAACCAGCTCATGCTCCAGCGAAACGAAGCATCGACCGCCTGGTTGTGCATGCCGCCTTCGCTCTCGGAAATCGCGCGCCCGAACCAGCGGTACAGCGTGGACAGCAGCCACAGCAGACCGAGGGCGAACAGCCACTGGGCGTGCGCGATGCCGTTGAACCAGCCGGCGGCGCCGAACGCCATCATCACCAGCCCGCTGGCGGCGAGCACCGGGAACGCGGACGGCCCGGGCACGAAATAGCCGTTGTGCTGCGCAGTTGTCGACATATTGCCTTCCTCGTGTTTACGAATGATGAGTCGGGATGATCCAGTGAATGATGAGCATCAGCAGCCCGACGAAAAGGGCCGCCGAGATGATTCCGGCGACGATCACATGCACGACGTTCAAGCTCTCGAAGTCCTTCTCGCGGTCGCTGCCTTTGCGCACGCCGAGAAAGGCCCAGAAAATGCTGCCGAAAGCACGGATGAAGGATCCCATGGTCGCGCGGATCTCGGTTCAGGAAAACGGCTTCGGAGCGTTCACAGCAGCGTCCAGCGCAGCACGTAGCCGATGAACAGCGTCACCGCGATGCTCAGCGTGATCAGCGCCAGGCGCACGTTCTGGCGCCGCCTGGCCGAATCGGATCGATCGCGCATCACCCCCCTCAATAGCCGAGCACCCGGGTCGCCGTGGGGTCGAGCTGCGGCGGGGTTTCGAAGGTATGGAACGGTGCCGGCGACGGCACTTCCCATTCCAGTCCGTGCGCGCCGTCCCACGGCCGCTGCGGCGCCGGCGCGCCGCGCCCGCGCAGCACCGGAATGACCACGGCGAACAGGAAGTAGGCCTGGGCAAGGCCGAAGCCCAGCGCGCCGATCGACGAGATCAGGTTGAAATCGGTGAACTGCGGCGGATAGTCCGCGTAGCGCCGCACCATGCCCGCCATGCCGAGGAAATGCTGCGGCAGGAAGGTGATGTTGAAGGTGATCAGCGATGTCCAGAAATGGATCCGGCCGGCGCGCTCGTCGTACATCACGCCGCTCCACTTCGGCGACCAGTAGTAGAAGCCCATGAAGATCGCGAACAGCGAACCGGCGACCAGCACGTAGTGGAAATGCGCGACCACATAGTAGGTATTGTGCAGTTCGGTGTCGATCGGCGCCGTCGCCAGCACCAGCCCGGAGAAGCCGCCGAAGGTGAAGACGAAAATGAAGCCGAGCGCGAACAGCATCGGCGTCTCGAAACTCAGCGAACCGCGGTACATGGTCGCGATCCAGTTGAACACCTTCACCCCGGTCGGCACCGCGATCAGCATCGTCGCGTACATGAAGAACAGCTGGCCCGAAGTCGGCATGCCGGCGGTGAACATGTGGTGCGCCCAAACGATGAACGACAGGATCGCGATCGACGCGCTGGCGTAGACCATCGAGCTGTAGCCGAACAGCGGCTTGCGTGCGAACGTCGGCACCACCGAGCTGACGATTCCGAACGCCGGCAGGATCATCACGTAGACCTCGGGATGGCCGAAGAACCAGAACAGGTGCTGGTACAGCACCGGGTCGCCGCCTCCGGCGGCGTTGAAGAAACTGGTGCCGAAGTGGCGGTCGGTCAGCGTCATGGTGACCGCGCCGGCGAGCACCGGCATGATGGCGATCAGCAGGTACGCGGTGATCAGCCAGGTCCAAGCGAACAGCGGCATCTTCATCAGGCTCATGCCCGGCGCGCGCATGTTCAGGATGGTGACGATGATGTTGATCGAGCCCATGATCGACGACGCGCCCATCAGGTGCACGGCGAAGATCACCAGGTCCATTCCCATGCCCTGCTGGATGGTCAGCGGCGCGTACAGCGTCCAGCCGACCTGTGGCGGGCCGCCGGGGACGAAGAACGACGCGGTGAGCAGCAGCGCGGCCGGAACCAGCAGCCAGAAACTCAGGTTGTTCATCCGCGGAAACGCCATGTCGGGCGCGCCGATTTGCAGCGGCACCATCCAGTTCGCGAACCCGACCATCGCCGGCATGATCGCGCCGAAGATCATGATCAGGCCGTGCATCGTCGAGATCGACAGGAACAGCTGCGGATTCAGGAACTGGATTCCCGGCTGCGCCAGTTCGGCACGGATCAGCATGGCCAGGATGCCCCCGCCGAACAGCATGGTCAGCGCGAACACCAGGTACATCGTTCCGATGTCCTTGTGGTTCGTCGAGAACAGCCAGCGTCTCCATCCGTGCGGTCGTTCGTGGGCATGGTCCCCGGCATGCGCCGGGGCCTGGTCGAGCACTGCGCTCATGGGGTGCACTCCTCGGGGAAAGGGAAACGGATCGACCCGGCTATCGGTCTGGGTTGGTCTGGGTGCCGGGTCGGGCTTGGATGGGGTCAGGTGTCCGCGCCCGACGGCGGCAGCTGGCCGCCGCCGGCCTTGATCTTGGCGCGCTCGGAGGCGATCCACGCCTTGTAGTCGGCGAGCGAAACAACCTTGACGACGATCGGCATGAACGCGTGGCCCTTGCCGCAGATCTGCGCGCATTGACCGTAAAAGGTGCCGATCTTGTCGGCCTTGAACCAGGTCGCGCGCACGAACCCTGGGATGGCGTCGAGCTGCACGCCGAACGACGGCACGTACCAGCCGTGGATCACGTCGGCCGAGGTGGTCAGGATGCGCACTTTCTCGTTGACCGGAACGACCAGCGGGTGGTCGACCTGAAGAAGATAGTTCTCGGGTTTGGCGCCGCTGCTGAAGATTTCGCGAACCGGGGTCGTCAGCGTCGAATAAAAGCTGATGCCTTTCCCGGGGCCGTCGACGTAGTCGTAACCCCACTTCCACTGGTAGCCGGTGACCTTGACCGTCATGAACGAATGCGCGGTGTTCTCTTGCGCGAGGACGATCTTGGTCGCCGGAATCACCATCGCGATCACGATCAGCAGCGGCACCACGGTCCAGGCCACTTCGACCGCGGTGCTTTCGTGGAACGTGGCCGCCACCGCGCCCTTGGACTTGCGGAACTTGAACACCGAATAGAACATCACGCCGAACACGATGACGCCGATCACGAGGCAGATCAGCATGACCATGTAGTTGGCGTCGCGCTGGTCGCGGGCGATCGAAGTCACCGGGTGCTGGAAGTCGATTCCCCAGTTCTGCGGCCCGCCGGGAAGACTCGGCGCCGCGAACGCCTTGGCGACGAACAAGGCCAAGGCCGCAGTCAGGTAGTGCTTCAGTTTCATCTTCGATGTCACCTTCGTATGGAAAAACTTCAGGCAGCCGTCTCACACTGCCAGCAAGGCCCGGCGCAGGTCCCTGGCGAGTTTCTCACGCCGCTCGGCTCGCGTGTAGCGCCCGACGAAAGCCTGCCGCCCCGACTCGGATACCGCGATCAGGCCGTTGTCGTGCAGCGCGACCCTGGCCCAGCGCGGATTGAACGCAACGCGCTGGCAATGCCCCGCGCACTCCCACTCGACGACCAGCGCCTGCGCCGAGATCGCCACGCGCTCGCGATCGCCCGCGTGGCGGGCGTAGATCAGCAGCGCGACCCCCATGCCGACCAGTTCGACCAGCGTGAACGGGGGCACCAGCTTGGCGCCGTCGACCCAGCACAGCAGGGCCACGAACAGCGACACCAGGTTCAGCGAGACGAAGAACAGCAGAAGCTGGCGCGGACTGATCGAACAATTGCGCCGCAGCAGCCAGACGAGCATGCCGTCCTGGCTGGCGGGCCTGCCGAGCAGGCCGAAATCGAAACTGTCCCCCCACTGCGCGCTCATCGCCACCCAACCCGTCGCGCGTATCGCGCCGACAACGTCTCCGCAGAATTCTTGATCTCGCGCAACACGTCGGCCGCGCGAACGAATTAGTCGGTTCATTATAGGGAGAGGCTCGAACAAGGCGCGTCGCGTGCTCCCGAAATGGCCCGATTTTGCGCACAATCAACACCCGCCGCCACCTGTCTCGTTCTGCCGATACAACAGGCCGCGGCGCTGGCGCCGCGGTGCGGGTCAGCGGCGCGCGCGCGCGCCGCGCAACTGGTCGAGCGCGAAGGTCGCGACTCCGTCGCGGGCGACGACGGTGCGCGGTTTGTAGGCGTGGCCGTACACCAGCTCGAAACTGAGCTCGACCGCGCCGTCGGCCCCGCGCAAGGCCTGCTGCAGCGCGCGCCAGCGCCGCGGCGTGCGCAGCCCCG
>JAJZHS010000072.1 GCA_021798395.1 Pseudomonadota bacterium | reverse complement strand
CTCGGTTCCGCCGCTGGTCAGCAGGTTCTTCAGCTTCATCTTCACGGTCGACGCATTGCGGCCGCCGCGACTGTATTCGGTCCTTTGCACGACCATCGGATCCTTGCCGACCATGATCACGTTGCCGGCGCGGATTTCTTGAGCGAGTTTCATGATTCCGGGTAAAGTTTTTCGCGAAAAAAGTCAACTGGCGATTCTAACCTGTCCGCCGGCTCCGGGGGGATCGTCGACCGCGCTCAGACAAGCGGCGGCGCGTCGCGGCCGGCGTCGCGCAGCGCGCGCACCAACTGCGTGGCCAGATCGCCGTGCTGCGCCAATCGCGCCGCCCAGCGTTCGGCGTGGCGGCGCAGCCGAGGCAGCTCGGCGATGAAGTCGGACCACACCGCGTCGAGTTCCAGCCCGCGGTTCCAAGCGTTCCACAGCGCGGTGACGGTGTCGGCCAGGTCGGCGTCGAGGCCGTCCAGATACCGGTCGAGGAACGCCTGCAGCTTGGGCAGGTGCGCGTCGTCGCGCTGCGGATAGATGTGCCACACCAGCGGACGCGCCGCCCATTGCGCGCGCACGAACGAGTCCTCGCCGCGCACCACGCACAGGTCGGCCGCCCACAGCAGCTCGTCGAAGCGCTCCTGCGCCACGAACGGCAGCGCGCACAGCGTCAGGCTTCCGCGCACCGTGGTCTGGCCGGGAAGCAGGTCCATGTGCAGCCACGCGCTGATGGCTTCGCGCAGCGGCCCGGGGCAGATCCACAGCACGGTGGGCTGCGCCGTTGCCGCCAGGCTGCGCAGCCAGTCGTCGAGGCGCTCGCGCGCGTAGCCGAACAGCAGCACGGCAACCGCGTGCTCGGGCGGCGGCGGCAGTCCGAGTGCGCGCAGCGCGATGCGGCGTGCCGCCGGCATCGCCTGCCAGGCGTCCCGACGCACCAGCAGGTCGGCCTCGCGCAGCAATCCGCCGGTGGCCTGGGTGAAGCCGGGAAAGAAGAACAGCTTGTTGATTCCGCCGGGTTGCGGCGACGGGCGCAGGTGCGCGTCCTCGACCCAGGCTTCCGCGCTGAGGTGCTCGAGGTTGACCCAGCGCACGTGCGCGGCGCCGCGCTGCTGGATGCGCTCGACGAACGGCGCGGCCAGGTGGCAGCCGAACAGCTCGACGACGACGTCGCCGGGATCGAGCTGCAGCTGCCGGCCCCACCCCAGCACCTCGACTCCGGCGACGGTCTGCTGCGTCAGGCGCGGATTGACTTGCGGGCTGATCGACCGAAAAGTGTTCAAATCGTCGACGAACAGCCGCACATGGAAAGCGTGCTCGTGCGCGAGCTGGCGCGCCAGGCGCCAGCCCACGCCGATGTCGCCGTAGTTGTCCACGACATGACAGAACAGATCCCAGGTTTCCCGTTGGCTCATCGGCAGGACGGCGCAGGCGCCGCGGAGTCGGACAAGGCTTTGTACGACCCGCATTGTCGCCGTTGCGCGCGGCTGGCCGAATTCCGCGACCGCGTCAAGTCCGAGCACCCGGGCTACGCGTGCCTGCCGGTGCCCTCGCTGGGCCCGCGCGACGCGCCGCTGCTGATCGTCGGCCTGGCGCCGGGCCTGCACGGCGCCAACGCGAGCGGGCGCCCCTTCACCGGCGACGGCGCCGGTCCGCTGCTGTTCGCGACGCTGTGCGCGCTGGGCCTGGCGCGTCGCGATCCGCCGGTCAAGGCCACCGATCATCCGTCGACGCTACGGGCGGACGATGGCCTGGAGCTGATCGGCTGCCGCATCTGCAACTCGGTGAAGTGCCTGCCGCCCCAAAACAAGCCCACGCTCGACGAAGTCAAGCAGTGCAACGCCTATGTGCGCGCCGAACTCGCCGCGGCGCCGGCGGTGGTGCTGGCGCTGGGGCAGGTCGGGCACGGCGCGGTGCTGCGCGCGCTGGGCCTGAAGGCGACCGCGGCGCGTTTCGCGCACGGCGCGCGCCATCAGCTCGGCACCCTGGCGCTGTACGACAGCTACCACTGCAGCCGCTACAACCAGAACACCGGGCGCCTCACCCCGGCGATGCTGCACGACGTGTTCGCGCGCGCGTGCGCCGAGGCGCGCGCCGCGCGCTGACACGCCATGGGCGACGCCAGGCACGACGCGCACGACGCGCACGACGCGCTGCTGCGCGAGGTCGCGGCGCTGCCCCACCTGCCCGGCGTGTACCGCTATTACGCCGCCGACGGCACGCTGCTGTACGTGGGCAAGGCGCGCGACCTGCGCCGGCGGGTGTCGAGCTATTTCCAGAAGGACCACGGCGGCACGCGCATCGGCCACATGGTCGGCCGCATCGTGCGGCTGCAGACCACGGTGACGCGATCCGAGGCCGAGGCGCTCTTGCTCGAGAACAACCTGATCAAGACCGAGCACCCGCGCTACAACATCCTGTTCCGCGACGACAAGTCGTATCCGTACCTGAAGCTGGGAACCGGCCACCCGTACCCGCGCATGGCGTATTTTCGAGGCGCGACCGACCGCCGCGACAGCTACTTCGGTCCGTACCCGACCGCGTGGGCGGTGAAGGACAGCATCGCGGTGCTGCAGAAGGTGTTCCAGCTGCGAACTTGCGAGGACACGGTGTTCGTCAACCGCACCCGTCCGTGCCTGCTGCACCAGATCCATCGCTGTTCTGCGCCGTGCGTGGGCCGCATCAGCCAGGCCGACTACGCCGCCGACGTCGATGCAGCGGCGCGTTTCCTGCGCGGCGAGCACGACGGCGTGCTGCGCGATCTGCAGGCCAGGATGGAGGCGGCCGCCGCCGGGCTGCGCTTCGAAGAGGCGGCGCAGGTGCGCGACCAGATCGGCGCCCTGTCGCGGGTGCTGCAGCAACAGAGCATGGAAGTCGGCGCCGAGCACGACGCCGACGTGCTTGCCGTGGCGGTGCAGGGTACGCGCGCGTGCGTCAACCTGGCCATGGTGCGCGGGGGGCGGCATCTCGGCGATCGGGCGTATTTTCCGAGCCAGCTGCACGATGCCGAGCTGCCGGGTGACGCTGCCCTGGCCCAGCAGGCGGTGCTCGAAGCCTTCGTCGCCCAGCACTACCTGCAGCTTCCGCTGCCGTCGACGCTGCTGTGCTCGACGCCGCTGGACCCGGAACTGCTGGCCGCGCTGCAGGAGCACGCGCAGCAGCGTTGCCAGCTGATCGCGGCGCCGCGCGGCACCCGGCGTCGGTGGCTGGAGATGGCGCAGCACGGAGCGCAGCTGGCGCTGGCGCGGCTGCTCGCCGAGGAAGGCGCGCAGCACCACCGCACGCGCGCGCTGATCGACGCGCTGGGACTGGAATGCGACGACGCCGACGCGCTCAGCGTCGAGTGCTTCGACGTCAGCCATACCGCCGGCGAGGCCACGCAGGCGTCGTGCGTGGTGTTCCAGCACCACGCGATGCAGCCGTCGCGCTACCGGCGCTACGGGATCGAAGGCATCACGCCGGGAGACGATTACGCGGCGATGCGGCAGGTGCTCACGCGGCGCTACGCGCGCGTGGCCGAGGACGCCGGAGCGCGGCTTCCCGACATCGTCCTGATCGACGGCGGGCGCGGCCAGGTCGCGGTCGCCCGCGAGGTGTTCGACGAGTTCGGACTGGACGTGTCGCGCCTGGTCGGAGTCGAGAAGGGCGAAGGGCGCAAGGTCGGCCTGGAGGAACTGGTGTTCGCCGACGGCAGGCAGAAGCTGGCGTTGCCGGCCGACTCGCCGGCCCTGCTGCTGGTGGCGCAGATCCGCGACGAGGCGCACCGTTTCGCGATCACCGGCATGCGCGCGCGCCGCGCGCGCGCCCGCACCGGGGGCTCGCGCCTGGAGGACATCGCCGGCATCGGCCCGAAGCGACGCGCCCGGCTGCTGGCGCGCTTCGGCGGTCTGCGCGGCGTCGAGGCCGCCGGCGTCGAGGATTTGATGAGCGTCGACGGGATCTCGCGCGAGCTGGCGCAAGCGATCTACGCCGCATTGCACTGAACGCGTTCTCGGGCGATGGAATAATGCAGCGACCATGACCGTGCCGACCTTACTGACCTGGCTGCGCGTGGCCGCGATCCCGCTGATGCTCGGCATCTATGCGCTCCCGCCGGCGTGGATGGGCGTGGCCGAGCGCAACGCGCTCGCCACGCTGCTGTTCGTGCTCAGCGCGCTGACCGACTGGTTCGACGGCTTTCTCGCCCGCCGCTGGAACCAGACCTCGGCGTTCGGCGCCTTTCTCGACCCGGTGGCCGACAAGCTGATGGTGTCGGCGGCGCTGCTCGTGCTGCTCGAGCTGTCGCGCATCGGCGCGCTGGTCGCGCTGATCATCATCGGTCGCGAAATCGCCATCACGGCGCTGCGCGAATGGATGGCGCGCATCGGCCGCGCGCGCGCCGTGGCGGTGAACTGGCTGGGCAAGGTCAAGACCGCCACCCAGATGGCCTCCATTCCGCTGCTGCTGTACGACGGCCGCGTGGGCGGCTTGAGCACCGCGCGGTGGGGCGGTTGGTTGCTCGACGTGGCCGCCGCGCTGACCCTGTGGTCGATGCTGTACTACTTCAAGCTCGCGCTGCGCGACACGCGCGGCGGCGAATGAAACCGACGAGGAGACTGTTCCGATGACCGAAACGCAAGCGCGGCGCTGGCGCATCGCGGTTCTCCCCGGCGACGGCATCGGCACCGAGGTGGTGCCCGAGGGCCTGCGCGTGCTCGAGGCGGCCGCGCGGCGCTTCGACCTGGCGCTGGATCTGGTGCACTTCGACTTCGCCAGTTGTGACTACTACCTGCGCAAGGGCAGCATGCTGCCGGCCGACTGGAAGGAAACGCTCGGCGGTTTCGATGCCATTTTCTTCGGCGCTGTCGGCTGGCCGCAGAAAGTTCCCGACCACGTTTCCCTCTGGGGCTCGCTGATCCAGTTCCGCCGCGAATTCGACCAGTACGTCAACCTGCGCCCGGCGCGCCTGATGCCGGGGCTGCGCTCGCCGCTGGCCGGAGTCCGTGCCGGCGACATCGACCTGCTGATCGTGCGCGAGAACACCGAAGGCGAATACTCGAATGCGGGCGGCCGCATGTTCGCCGGCACCGAGCGCGAAATCGCGCTGCAGGAGACCGTGATGAGCCGCTTCGGCGTCGATCGGGTGCTGCGCCACGCCTTTGCCGAAGCCGCGCGCCGGCCGCGTCGCTTGCTGACCTCGGCGACCAAGTCCAACGGCATTTCGATCACCATGCCGTTCTGGGACGAGCGTGTGCGCGCGGTGGCGCCCGAATTCGAGCAGGTGCGCTGCAATCAATACCACATCGACGCTTTGTGCGCGCGCCTCGTGCAGCGGCCGCAGGACTTCGACGTCATCGTCGGCAGCAACCTGTTCGGCGACATCGTCAGCGACCTGGCGCCCGCGCTGTGCGGCACCCTGGGCATCGCGCCGTCGGCCAACCTGAACCCCGAACGCGCGTTTCCGTCGCTGTTCGAACCCGTGCACGGCTCGGCGCCGGACATCGCCGGGCGCGGCGTGGCCAACCCGATCGGCCAGATCTGGAGCGCGGCGCTGATGCTCGATTTCCTCGGTCGACGCGACGCCCACGACGCCATTGTCGGAGCGATCGAACAGGTCCTCGCTGCAGGCCCCGACGCGCCCCTGACGCCCGACCTGGGCGGGCGGGGAAGCACCGCGGAGCTGGGCACGGCGATCGCCCGGCAGCTTGCGCGGGCCGCGGATCGATCTTGATTGACACGGCGCTGGCGCATCGCTCTAATGATCGGTGCCCTAGAATCGCGCACCTTGTCGCACGCTGCGGCGGAGTCGTTCGAAGGGCTGCTGTAAACGATGAGCAATCAGCGCACATGCAGTCGGGCGCTTCAGTCGGGCGTTTCAGTCGGGCGTTTCAGCCGAGCGCGTGTCGGGCCGCAGGTTCGTTGCGTGGATTTTCGTCACCGGGCGCCGGACGCGCGCAGCGTCGGCGCCTCGCCAGTCAATTGACCGTTTAACCATCCTGTCCAGGGGGCCAGAGTGAACAAAACAGAACTGATCGAACACATCGCCAAGAAATCGGAGATTTCGAAGGCGGCGGCCGCGCGCGCCCTGGAATCGATGATCGAAGGCGTCCGCGTCACGCTGAAGAAGGGCGGCTCGGTCACTTTGATTGGCTTTGGTACGTTCGCAGTCACCAAGCGCCCGGCGCGCACGGGCCGCAACCCGCGCACCGGGGCGACGATCAAGATCAAGGCGGCCAAGGTGCCGAAGTTCCGTCCGGGCAAGGGGCTGAAGGACGCGCTGAACTGACCGGGCCGAACGCGAGCGGCGCGCACGGATGGTGCACGGGGTGCTTAGCTCAGTTGGTAGAGCGGCGCCCTTACAAGGCGTAGGTCGGGGGTTCGAACCCCTCAGCACCCACCACCGCGGCGCGTGACGGCTGCGCGACCGGCAGCGAAAGGCGAACCAGGGTTCGCCTTTTTCATTTTTCCGACTTCACCGGGATTGCGCGCGACGCGCGCGAGCGACGAGGAACCTCATGTTTGAATTTGTCCGTCGGCACACCAAGCTTTTGCAGGTCGTCCTGTTCGTGCTGATCTTTCCGTCGTTCGTGTTGTTCGGCATTCAGGGCTACGACAGGCTGACCGGAAACGCCAATCTGGCGGCCAAGGTCGGCGGCGTTCCGATTCCGATGGAGCAGTTCGACCAGGTGCAACGCGAGCAGGTCGCGCGGCTGCAACAGATGCTCGGTGGCGCGGTCGACGTGCAGGCCATCGACACCCCGGCGATGCGCATGCGCACGCTCAACGGCATGATCGACCAGGTGCTGGTCCAGCTCGCGGTCAAGCGCGAGCACCTGGTCGTCGACGACTCGGCGCTGCAGCAGGCGATCTTGCAGATCCCCCAGATCGCCGCGCTGCGGCGGCCCGACGGCAGTTTCGACGTGGCCGCGTACCGCAATTTGTTGCAGGAGCAAGGACTGACCGTGCCGCAGTTCGAAGCCGAGGTGCGCGCCCAGTTGCTGCAGCAGCAGGCGATCGGCGCGATCGGGGACGCCGCGATCGCCAGCCGGGCGGTGGCGCGTTCGGTGTACGACTGGAGCCACCAGACCCGTACCGTGCGCGTGGCGATGTTCGCGGCCAGCGACGAAGCGGCCAAGGTGCAGCCGAGCCAGGCCGAGTTGGAAGCTTTCTACCAGCAGCACAGGGACGCGTTCAGCGTCCCGCAGCACGCCAGCGTGGCCTATCTCGTTCTCGACCCGGCCGCGCTCGCGCAGTCGATCGACGTCACGCCGCAGCAGGTGCGCGCGTATTACGACCAGCATCCGGACAAGTTCGGCACGGCCGAAGAGCGGCGCGCCAGCCACATCCTGATCGCCGTGCCCGAGCACGCGACCGCGGCGCAGGTGGCCACGGCACAAGCCAAGGCCGACGCCATCGCCGCCGAAGTGAAGAAGGATCCGGCGAGCTTCGCCGCGCTGGCGAAGAAGGATTCGCAGGATCCGGCCTCGGCAGCTGCGGGCGGTGACCTGGGTTATTTCACTCGCGACGCGATGGTCAAGCCGTTCGCCGACGCCGTGTTCGGCATGAGCAAGCCCGGCCAGATCGTCGGACCGGTGCGCTCGCCGTTCGGCTTTCACATCATTGAACTGACCGGGATCAAGCCGGCGCAGCAGCAGCCCTTCGCCCAGGTGCAGGCGCGCATCGCGCAGCAGCTGCGCACCGAGGCCGCGCGCAAGCGCTACGCCGAAATCGCCGACAAGTTCGGCAACGAGGTCTACGAGGACAGCCGCAGCTTCAAGGCCGTGGCCGCCAAGTATCACCTTCAGGTGCAGCGCGCGCAGGGCGTCACGCCGACGCCGCGCGCCGGCGACCCGAAGGCGGACCCGTTGGCCAACGCGCGCTTCGTCGACGCCCTGTTCAGCCCGAACAGCCTGCGCGACAAGCGCAACATCGCGGCCATCGAGATCGGCCCCGACACCCTGGCGTCCGGGCGCATCATCGATGCGCACCCGGCCACCACGCTGACGTTCGCGCAGGCGCAGGACAAGGTGCGCGCCATGCTCGTCGCGCAGCGCTCCGAACAACGCGCGACGCAGGCCGGCGAGGCCGCGCTGCAGCAGGCGCGCGCGGGCAAGGCGCAGCCGTCCTGGGGGCCTGCGCAGCCGCTGCAGCTGGGTGACAAGAGCGTGGCGCCCGAGTTGCTGAACGCCGTGTTCAGCGCCGACGCCGCCAAGCTGCCGCACCTGCTGGGCGTGGCGCTGCCCGGGCAGGGCTATGCGGTGGTGTCGTTCGACTCCGTGCAGACGCCCAAGGCCGACGCGGCGCAGGTCAAGGTGCAGACCGCCAAGCAGGAGCAGGCGCTGCAGCAGGCGGTGACCGGCGCCTACCTGCAGACCCTGCGGCGGCGCTTCGGCGTCAAGGTCTTGTACAAGCCGAAGGCCCGCGCTTCGGCCGGGGGTTGATCAACGCGTCTGGATTCGCTCGGAAATCCGGTTTACAATGCCTGATTCCGTGGTGGCTGTAGCTCAGTTGGTAGAGTCCAGGATTGTGATTCCTGTTGTCGTGGGTTCGAGTCCCATCAGCCACCCCAACGAATGAAAGCCGAAAGCCCAGCCAGCGCTGGGCTTTCGCGCTTTTGGCCGCGTCATCCGGGGTTTTCGGTCGTGGGCGTGGCCTGGTGGTAGCGCACTTGCCATCGACCGTCGACGCGCAGCCACAGGGAACAGCGGTGCACATGCCGGATGTCCGAACCGTCCGCCAGACGTTCGGCCGTGCGGTAGGTCAGCAGCGCAGCGTCGGCGCCCAGCGCCGTGAGCGCGAAGGCGTCGGACATGATCGCGGCGTGTGACGGTCCTTCGGATGCCAGGGCGGCGATCGTCTCTGCACGCGTGTACCGGGCGCCCGAACGCCCCACCTCCTCGAAGCCCTGGTGCAGCAGCGCGTCGACGCGAGTGAGATTGCGGCGGACGGCCGGATCGTGAAGCGTCCTCTCCAGCGCGACGAGGTCTTCCATGAGATCGGAAGCCGGCGGCATCGATTCGACTTCAGGCGGCGGCAGTGCGCGTTGGCCGAGACGGTTGACGGCGAGTGCTTCGCAGCCTTCTGCGAGCTCAGCGGCCAGGTTGCGCTTCATCGGCCGGCTCCCCGGCCGTCAGGCCGTCGTCCGGGCGTCGTGCGGCTGCGTGACCAGGTCGATGCCCAGTGCCCGGCACACGCGCAGGACGGTGTCGAACCGCGGCTTGGCCCCCGGCTTCAGCGCGTTGTAGAGATTCTCCCGGCCAAGCCCGCTGTCGGCGGCCAGCTTCGCCATCCCGCGGGCACGTGCCACATGCCCCAGGGCGCGGATGATTTCGTCGGAGTCGCCGTCGGTGAACACCTGGCGCAGGTACTCGGCGATGGCCTCGTCCGAGTCGAGTTCGCTGACGATGTCGAAGGGGATGAATTTCTGGTTCATGGTTCAGATCTCCCTGGCCATCTTCACGGCGCGCCGGATATCGGCGCTTTGCGTGGACTTGCTCCCGCCGGTCAACAGGAACACCACGACCCGGTCC
>JAJZHS010000071.1 GCA_021798395.1 Pseudomonadota bacterium | reverse complement strand
ATGGCTGCCAGATGCTCGCCGCGCTAAGCGGCATGATTCCCGGCGCGCAGGCCTGGCCGCGCTTCACGCGCAACAAGTCCGAGCAGTACGAGGCGCGGCTGGCGATGGTCGAGGTGCTGGAGTCGCCGTCGCTGTTCTTCAGCGGCATGGCCGGAAGCCGCATGCCGATCGTGGTCGCGCACGGCGAGGGCTTCGCCGACTTCTCGCAGCAGGGCGACGCGGCGCGCCTCGACGCGGCACTGCGCTTCGTCGACGGCGCGGGGCAGGCCACCGAGCGCTACCCGCTGAACCCCAACGGCAGCCCCGGCGGACTGACCGGCGTGACCACCCCCGACGGCCGCTTCACCGCGTTGATGCCGCACCCGGAGCGGGTGTTCCGCGGCCTGCAGTTCAGTTGGGCGCCGCGCGCCTGGGGCGACGCGTCGCCGTGGATGCGGATGTTCCGCAATGCGCGCGCCTGGTGTGCCTGAGCGCGCGCAGCCGGCGGTGCGCGGGGCCCGCTTCGGCGGCCTCGACACCGTGCGCGGGCTGGCCATCGCCTGGATGGTCAGCTTCCATTTCTGCTTCGACCTGAACTGGTTCGGGCTGGTTCGCTTCGACTTCTACCACTCGCCGTGGTGGATCGGGCAGCGCATGTGCATCGTCAGCCTGTTCCTGCTGTGCGCCGGCCTCAGCCAGGCGTGGGGCGACGCGCGCGCGCGCGCGCCGGCGGCATTCTGGAAGCGCTGGGCGCAGATTTTCGGCTGCGGGGTGCTGGTCACCGCCGGCAGCTACCTGGCGTTTCCGCGCAGCTTCATCTATTTCGGCATCCTGCAAGGCGTGGCCGCGATGCTGCTGCTGCACCGTTGGCTCGGACGCCGCCTGGGGGCGTGGATGGTGCTGCTGGTGCCGCTGCTGCTGCTGGCGCCGACGCTGTGGGGCAACGCCGCGTTCGACGGCCGCTTGCTGAACTGGACGGGGCTGATCGCGCACAAGCCGATCACCGAGGACTACGTGCCGCTGCTGCCGTGGTACGGTGTCTTCGCGCTCGGTGCGGCGCTGGGCGCCTGGCTGCGGCGCGACGACTTCCGCGCCCTGCGCCGGTTGCCGACGCTGCGCCCGCTGGCCTGGCTCGGGCGCCGGCCGCTGACCGTGTACATGGTGCACCAGCCGCTGCTGATCGGCCTGCTGACCCTGGCGCTGCGGCGGCTGCCGCATTGATCCCGGCTCGGTTTGGCCCCAGAATGGCGGCAGGCAGGCCTGCGGGCTGTGCCTGGCGCGCCTTGCAACTGCACAACGACACGGAGACCGTCCATGATCAAAGTCAGTGTGATGTACCCGAACCAGCCCGACGCCCGCTTCGACCATGCCTATTACCGCGACCGGCACATGCCGCTGGTGCAGCGACTGATGGGCGACAGCTGTCGCTTCTACACCGTCGACAAGGGGCTGGCCGGCGGCGCGCCCGGCGAACCTCCCGCCTATGTCGGCATGTGCCACATCTTTTGCGATTCGGTCGAAGCGTTCCAGGCCGGCTTCGGGCCGCATGCCAAGGAAATCCTGGCCGACATCCCGAACTACACCGACCTGGCACCGGTGCTGCAAGTCAGCGAGGTCGTCGTCGGCGGCCGCGAGTGAACGCTGCGGCGGCCGCCACGCGGCCGCAGCGTCAGGTCACGGTGAACTGGCCCATCATGCCGTTGTCCTCGTGTTCGAGGATGTGGCAGTGGTACATGAACGGGGCATCCTTGCCGGCCGGCTGGTCGAAGCGGGCGATGACCCGCACCGTCTCGCCCGGGCGCACCATGACCACGTCCTTCCAGCCACGTTCCTGCTCGGGCAGCGGCAGGCCGCCGCGGTCGACGATCTGGAACGAGGTGCCGTGGAAATGAAAGGGGTGCGTCATCTGCGCGTCGTTGCGGACCTGCCAGATCTCGGTCGCGCCGCGCCGGACCTCCTGGTTGATGACCCAGATGTCCATGAACGCGTGGTTGATCGAGAACATGTCCATGCCGTGCAGCCCGGTCGACATGCCCCCCGGCCCCGCCGCCTGGCTGCATTGCGCGGCCATCGGCGAGGGTCGCGGATCGCTGGCCATGTCCTGCATCGAGAAACGTCGCGCCGGTGCGACGCTGCGAAGCGCTTCGATCTCGACCAGCCGCGGCGGCAATCGCGCAGGCTGTGCGGTCGGCGCGCCGACCCGAAGCTGCAGCAGGTCGAACGCGCCGCGGTCGTAGCGGTCGGCCAGCAGCGGCACCATGCTCAGCGTCGGCACCACGTCGCCCGAATCGCTGCGCAGGGTCAGCGTCCTGCCCTGCAGGCCGCGGCAATCGAGCAGGATTTCGTAGCGCTCGGCCGGCACCATCAGCAGGCTGCGCAGCGGTACCGGCCGCGGCAGCAACCCGGCGTCGGAGGCGATGACGTGGAAGGGGCGCGAATCGGCGAAGGCGATGTTGTAGATGCGCGCGTTCGATCCGTTCAGCAGGCGCAGCCGCACCCACTGCCCCGGCACGTCGACATATGGCTGCTCGCATCCGTTGACGAGGAAGCGGTCGCCCTTCATGCCCATGCGGTCGGCCTCGGCGTTCATGTACTGCAGCCGGCCGTCGGCGCCGATGCGCCTGTCCTGCAGCACCAGCGGCAGGTCGTCGACGCCCCATCGATGCGGCAGGCCGAGCCGGCGATCGACGCCGTCGTCGACCAGCAGCAGCCCGGCCAGTCCGGCCCACACCTGCGGCCCGGTCAGGCAATCGGTGTGCGGGTGGTACCAGAGTGTGGCGCCGGGTTGATCGAGCCGGAAGTGGTAGCGCAGGCTCTGGCCCGGTTCGATGAAGCTCTGCGGTCCTCCATCCTGGTCGCCCGGCACATGCGCGCCGTGCCAGTGGGTCGTGGCCGGCTGGTTGAGGCCGTTGTGCAGTTCGATCGATACCGGGCGTGCACGCGGGATGCGCAATGCCGGACCGAGCACGCTGCCGTTGTAGCCCCAGGTCGGCGTGCGCAGTCCGGCCACCAGTTCGGTGACCCCGGCACCCATGCGCAGGGCGTAGCCCAGGCTGCCGTCGGCCTGCGGCAGGCCATGCACGAGCGGCGGCAGCGGCAGACGCCGGGTGAACGGGGCCGCCACGGCCGGCGCCTGCGCCAGTGCCCGGCGGCCAGGCCAGAGCGCAGCCGCCGCGGCTGCGCTGCCGAGCAGCCGGCGGCGCAGCGGATCGGCAGCGCCGACCGGCGCGACGCCGGCACGGGCGTGCCGCTCGGGAGGCTGTTCCGCAAGCGCGGTCGGTGTCGTCATGGCGCCGTGGTGCGGGGGCTCGGATTCAGTCGCTGCCGAACAGGTCGCGGGTGTAGACCTTGTCGGCGACGTCGGCGAGTTCGGCGGAGCGGCGGTTGGCGATGATCACGTCGGCCTCGCGCTTGAACGCGGCCAGATCCTTGACCACCGGCGAATTGAAGAAGGTGTCGGCCTCGAGAACGGGTTCGTAGACGATGACTTTGACGCCCTTGGCCTTGATGCGCTTCATGATGCCCTGCACGCTGGAGGCGCGGAAATTGTCCGAGCCGTCCTTCATGATCAGCCGGTAGACGCCGACCACCTCGGGCTTGCGGCGCAGGATATCGGCGGCGACGAAGTCCTTGCGCGTGGTGTTGGCCTCGACGATGGCGTGGATCAGGTTCTGCGGCACCTCGCTGTAGTTCGCGAGCAGTTGCTTGGTGTCCTTCGGCAGGCAGTAGCCTCCGTAGCCGAACGAGGGGTTGTTGTAGTGGCTGCCGATGCGCGGGTCGAGGCACACGCCGTCGATGATCTGGCGCGAATCGAGCCCGTGGCTGGCGGCGAAGGTGTCGAGTTCGTTGAAGTACGCCACCCGCATCGCCAGGTAGGTGTTGGCGAACAGCTTGATCGCCTCGGCCTCGGTGCTGTCGGTGAACAGCACCGGGATGTCGCGCTTGATCGCGCCGTCCTGCAGCGCGCGGGCGAACACCCGCGCGCGCTCCGAGCGCTCGCCGACGACGATGCGCGACGGGTGCAGGTTGTCGTACAGCGCGCGGCCCTCGCGCAGGAACTCGGGCGAGAACACGATGTTGTCGCAGCCGAACTTGCGCCGCACCGACGCCGTGTAGCCGACCGGGATGGTCGACTTGATGACCATCACCGCGCCTGGGTTGATCGCCAGCACATCGGCGATCACGGCCTCGACCGAGGTCGTGTTGAAATAGTTGGTCTCGGGGTCGTAGTCGGTCGGCGTGGCGATGATCACGAAGTCGGCGCCGACGTAGGCCTCACGCTTGTCCAGGGTGGCGCGGAAGTTCAGCTGCGGGCGCCGCAGGTAGTCCTCGATTTCGCGGTCGACGATCGGCGAGCGCCGGGCGTTGAGCATGGCGACCTTGGCCGAGACGATGTCCAGCGCAACCACTTCGTGGTGCTGGGCGAGCAGGATGCCGTTGGACAGGCCGACGTAGCCGGTTCCGGCGATGGCGAATGTCATGGGTGTTCTGCGAGTGGGCGCTGCGCCCCTTGCCGTCGCAGTTTAGCGCGCGCGGCGCGCGCCGCGCCGCCCCCCAGGGCCTGGCGCAGGCGGCCTCAGCACTCGATGACGTTGACCGCCAGGCCCCCGCGCGCGGTTTCCTTGTACTTGCTGCGCATGTCGGCGCCGGTTTCGCGCATGGTCTTGATGACTTCGTCGAGCGACACGCCGTGGTGACCGTCGCCGCGCAGCGCGATGCGCGCGGCGTTGATCGCCTGCACCGCGCCCATCGCGTTGCGCTCGATGCACGGGATCTGCACCAGCCCGCCGACGGGGTCGCAGGTCAGGCCGAGATGGTGTTCCATGCCGATTTCGGCCGCGTTCTCGACCTGCGGCGGGGTGCCGCCGAGCACCGCACACAAGGCGCCGGCGGCCATGCTGCACGCTACCCCGACTTCTCCCTGGCAGCCGACCTCGGCGCCCGAAATCGACGCGTTCTCCTTGTACAGCAGCCCGATCGCGCCGGCGGTGAGCAGAAAGTCGGCGACGCCCTGGGCATCGGCGTGCGGCGTCAGCCGCGCGTAATAGTGCAGCACCGCCGGGACGATTCCGGCGGCGCCGTTGGTCGGCGCGGTGACGACCCGGCCGCCGCCTGCGTTTTCTTCGTTGACTGCAAGCGCCCACAGGTTGACCCAGTCGAGCGCGCGCAGCGGGTCGATGCGGCTGGCCGCCGATTTGCCGTGCAGCGCGCGCGCCAGCGCCGGAGCGCGCCGCGGCACGTGGAAGCCGCCGGGAAGTTCGCCTTCGTGCCGGCAGCCGCGCGCGACACACTGCTGCATCGCGTCCCACACGCGCTGCAACCCGGAGTCGATCTCGGCGTCGCTGCGCCAGTGGCGCTCGTTGATGCGCATCACGTCGGCAAAGCTGCAGCCCAGCCGCGCGCACGTCGCGAGCAGCTCGGCGCCACTGTGGAACGGCAGCGGCAGAACCTCGGTGTCGGGCGCGATGGCGGTCTGTCGCGCGGCGTCGGCCAGCGCCTCGGCGGTGACGACAAAACCGCCTCCGACCGAGTAGTACACCCGCTCGAGCAGTTCGACCCCGGCATCGTCCCAGGCCTGCAGCCGCATGCCGTTGGGGTGGCCGGGAAGCGGGCGGCCGCGCTGCAGCAGCAGATCGCGCTTGGGGTCGAAGGCGATGTCGTGCGCGCCGAGCAGCGCCAGCCTGCCGTGCAGCGCCTGCAGCCGCGCGTCGACGGTGTCGACGTCGACGCTGTCGGGCTGTTCGCCGAGCAGGCCCAGCAGCACGGCCTTGTCGCTGCCGTGGCCGCGTCCGGTCGCGGCCAGCGAGCCGTACAGCCGGCACTGCACGCGTGCGGTGCGCGCGAGCAACTGCTGTTGCTGCAAGGCGAGCACGAACAGCCGCGCCGCGCGCATCGGCCCGACGGTGTGCGAGCTCGACGGGCCGATGCCGATGCGAAACAGGTCGAAAACCGAGACGGCCATGACGTGCTCCGGTCGGCGGCTCAGGCGGCTTCGTCGACCGCCGCGGCCAGGTCGGCAGCGAACGCGTCGACCGTTTCGGGCTGGGTGTCCCACGCGCACATCAGCCGGCAGCCGCCTCCGGCGATGAACTCGTAGAACTTCCAGCCGATCGTGTGCAGCCGAGCCACCGCGGCGCCCGGCAGGCGCGCGAACACCGAGTTGGCCTGCGGCGGGTGCAGCACCTGCACGCCCGGAACGCCGCGGATGGCCTCAAACAGCCGCTGCGCCATGGCGTTGGCGTGGCGCGCGTTGCGCAGCCAGGTGTCGTTCTCGAGCATGCCGACCCACGGAGCAGAAATGAAGCGCATTTTCGACGCCAGCTGGCCGGCCTGCTTGACCCGCCAGGCGAAGTCGGCGGCGAGGTCGCGGTCGAAAAACACCACCGCTTCGCCGACCGCCAGTCCGTTCTTGGTGCCACCGAAGCACAGCACGTCGACGCCTGCGCGCCAGGTGATTTCCGACGGATGCACGCCGAGCGTGGCCACCGCGTTGGCGAAACGCGCGCCGTCCATGTGCAGCTTCAGGTGGCGTCGCTTGGCGATCGCCGCGAGGGAGCGGATTTCCTCGACCGTGTAGACGGTGCCGAGTTCGGTGGCCTGGGTGATCGACACCACCTTCGGCTTGGGGTAGTGAATGTCGTGGCGCCGGGTGACGATGTGCTCGACCGCATCGGGCGTGAGCTTGCCCAGCCGCGCAGCCTCGCCGCCGGCCTCGGCGACCAGCAGCTTGGAGCCGTTGGAGAAGAACTCCGGGCCGCCGCATTCGTCGGTTTCGATGTGCGCCACCGGCGCGCAGATCACGCTGTGGTAGCTCTGGCACAGCGAAGCCAGCGCCAGCGAGTTGGCCGCGGTGCCGTTGAACACGTAGTAGACGTCGCAGTCGGTCTGGAACAGGTCGCGCAGCATGTCGGTCGACTTCTGCGTCCACGCGTCGTCGCCGTACGCCGGCTGGTGGCCGCTGGAGTTGGCGTCGAGCATCGACTGCAGCGCCTGCGGACAGATGCCGGCCAGGTTGTCGCTGGCGAATTGCTGGCGCGCCGGGCGCGGAGGAGATTGGGGCATCGGGACAAGGGCGGACTGGAAAGCCCCTCCATTCGACGCCGAATCGGGCTCCGCAGCAAGCCTGGGCCGACAAGGCCACGCGGGCGTCAATACCATGCGGTAATCATGGATTAACCGGATGGCGACGCGACGCGCGCCATAAGATGCATCGCATCCGAATCCTTTGGCCCTCGAGCCCCGATCGATGCCTCCGATGCTGCGCGCCGCTTTGCTGGGTTACGCCCACGTTTCGGCCATTCTGCTGCTGACCGTGTTCATCAGCGCACAGACCGCGCTGCTGCACGCCGCGTTGCACGACGCGCACGCCGCGCTGCTGCAACGGCTGCTGCGGCTGGACCGCTGGTTGTGGGGGTCGTTCGCCGCGGTCGCAGCGACCGGCGCTGCGCACGTGTTCCTGGGACTGCGCGCGTGGCAATCATTCGCGCTGGACTGGACGCTGTGGGTCAAGCTGGCGTTGTTCGCGCTGATGCTGGCGATGGCGGTCGCCGCCAGCCGTACGCTGCACGGCTGGCGGCGCCGCGGCTCGGCGCCGTTCGCCGACGCCGGCGAACTGCGCGCACAACGCCGCTGGCTGATGTGGCAGGCGCACCTGATGGTGCTGCTGCCGGCGTTCGGGATGCTTCTGGCGAAGGGGTACTGAGGGCCCCCTGAGCGACACGCGCATCCAGGCGCGCGTCGAAGCGGGCGATGGCGGCACTGCGTCAGGGACAGTGCACCCCGGCCAGGTCAGCCCGCAGGCACGGCGCGGGCGGCCGCCGGGCGCGCGCCGGGTATATGCTGGAATCTGCAGCGACGCGGAGTGCAGCGCATGGCCGAGCAGGACGACCGGGTGCCTTCGGGCAAGGATGACGATGCAGGGCGCAAGCCACGGTTCGATCCGAAGGCGCGCATCCACGTCGGCTACTGGCTGCTCGCGGCGCTGGTGCTGATGCTGCTGCAAAACTTGTGGCTGGGCGCGCGCGACGTGCAGACGGTGCCGTACAGCCGTTTCGTTCAGTTGCTGCAGCAGGGCCGCATCAGCGACGTGCGCATCGACGCGCAGACGCTGACCGGAACCCTCAAGGCCGGCGCACCGGGCAAGCCGGCCGGGCAGGTCGCCGCGGTGCGCGTCGACCCGCTACTGGCGGCGCAGCTGCAACGCTACGGCGTACCCTACGCGCAGGTCTACCAAAGCGCGTGGCTGTCCGATCTGCTGTCATGGGTCGTTCCGGCCTTGGCGTTCTTCGGCGTGTGGTTCTTCATGGTCCGCCGCTTTGCCGACCGAACGGGGGGCGGGCTGGGAGGCGGCTTCATGGCCATCGGCAAGAGCCGCGCCAAGGTGTACATGGAAAACAGCACCGGCGTGACCTATGCCGACGTGGCGGGAGTCGACGAGGCCAAGGACGAGCTCAAGGAAGTCGTCGAGTTCCTGAAGGATCCGGTCGGCCACGGCCGTCTGGGCGCGCGCGCTCCCAAAGGCATTTTGCTCGTGGGGCCGCCGGGCACCGGCAAGACGCTGCTGGCGCGCGCGGTGGCCGGCGAGGCCGGGGTTCCGTTCTTCTCGATCAGCGGCTCCGAGTTCGTCGAAATGTTCGTCGGCGTCGGCGCGGCGCGCGTTCGCGACCTGTTCGAACAGGCCAGGGCAAAGGCGCCGGCGATCATTTTCATCGACGAGCTCGACGCACTCGGACGCGCGCGCGGGGCATCGCCGTTCGGCGGCGGCCACGACGAGAAGGAACAGACGCTGAACCAGCTGCTGGTCGAGCTCGACGGCTTCGATCCGAGTTCGGCGCTGGTCATCCTGGCGGCGACCAACCGGCCGGAGATCCTCGACCCGGCGCTGCTGCGCGCCGGGCGCTTCGACCGCCAGGTGCTGGTCGATCGCCCGGACAAGGCCGGCCGGGTGCAGATCCTGCGCGTGCACGTGCGCCGTGTGCGCCTGGATGCCGCGGTCAGCCTCGACGAGGTTGCCGCGCTGACGCCGGGTTTTTCAGGCGCCGACCTGGCCAATCTGGTCAACGAGGCCGCGCTGCTCGCCACCCGCGAAGGCGCCGCCAGCGTCGGCGCGGGACATTTCACCCGCGCCGTCGAACGCATCGTCGCCGGTCTGGAGAAGCGCAACCGGTTGCTCAACCCGCGCGAGCGCGAGATCGTCGCGCACCACGAAATGGGCCATGCCCTGGTGGCGATGTGCCTGCCCGGGTCCGACGTGGTGCACAAGGTTTCGATCATCCCCCGCGGCATCGGCGCACTGGGCTACACGATCCAGCGCCCGACCGAGGACCGCTACCTGATGACCCGCGACGAACTGCAGAACAAGATGGCGGTGCTGATGGGTGGGCGCGCTGCCGAGCACTTGGTGTATGGGCACTGGTCGACCGGCGCCGCCGACGATCTGGCCAAGGTGACCGATATTGCGCGCAGCATGGTCACCCGCTACGCGATGGTCGACGCGCTCGGTCAGGTCGCGCTCGACGACAGCACGCCTTCGATGCTCGGCGTGCCGCAACTGCCCGCCGCGCGCAGTTACAGCGAGCAGACGGCGCGCGAGGTCGATTGCGCGGTGCGCGATCTGGTGGGGGCGGCGCGG
>JAJZHS010000070.1 GCA_021798395.1 Pseudomonadota bacterium | reverse complement strand
CGCCCCGGTCGGATTGGACTGGAACGGTGGTCGGATTCGCGTGGAACGCTGGTCGGTTTGCCGTGGACAGGTGGTCGGATTGCCGTGGAATCCGCGGTCGGTTTGGCCTGGAATACGCACGCACACTTCGGCGCAGGCGGTGGACAGGCAGCGAAGGAGGTCTCGCGCTATGCCCAGGCGCTGCGCGTCGGGTTCGACGCGGTACGCCAGCGGGGGCTGTTGACCCTGGCCCACATCCTGCAGATCCAGGAGGCGCTCGAGCGCAACCGAGCGGGGTTGCGCCAGGTGCCCGGGACGGCTTTGCTGGATGGTGCGGGTCGGGTCGTCTATACGCCGCCTTCGCCGGAGCATCTGCCTGCGCTAATGGGCGACCTCGAGCGCTTCATCAACGACGACGCGATGTACCCGGCCGATCCGTTGGTCAAGATGGCGTTGATCCACCACCAGTTCGAAACCATCCACCCCTTCTACGACGGCAACGGCCGCACCGGCCGCATCATCAACGTTCTCTACCTCGTGCGCCAGGGACTGCTCGACATTCCGGTCCTGTACCTCAGCCGCGCCATCGTGCGCAACAAGGGCGACTACTACCGCCTGCTGCAGGGGGTGCGCGACGACGATCTGTGGGAAGACTGGGTTCTGTACATGCTGCGGGCGGTCGAGCAGACGGCCATGGAAACCATTGAGACCGTGAAGGCGATCCGCGCCCTGGTGATGGACTACAAGCACCGCATCCGCGATGCGTATCGTTTCTACAGCCAGGACCTGATCAACAACCTGTTCTCGCACCCCTATACGAAGATCGAATTCATCCAGCACGAACTCGGAGTCAGCCGCCTCACCGCGACCAGCTATCTCGACCAGCTCGTGGCCGGCGGGTTCGTGCGCAAGCACAGGATCGGGCGGTCGAATTACTACATCAACGAGCCACTCTTCCGTCTCCTGACCAGGGAAGGGCCTGGCGCGGATGCGGGTTGAGCCAGTCCCGCCGACTTCGCTAATTTATGGCGCCAAAGGGGCCTCCAGTTCCATCCTCTTCGCTAAGCTGACACGTGGGTCGGTTCGCGCACCACCACCGCAGCGCCCCGGCCGTCGACCACCGGGGCGGGCACCCGCTGTTCGGTCAATTGGTAACACAGCGCCGCGGCGTCGGCTGTTAGCCTTGTGCACCGCAGCAGCGCTGCGCCGCGCGGGTCGCGCATCCGATCCACCCTGCAACGAGGACAAGTTCGCATGAAAGTCGACGACGTGCTTCGCAAGGCATTCGCCATGCCGCTGACCAATCCGGCGTTCCCGCCCGGACCGTACCGCTTCATCGACCGCGAGTTCCTCGTCATCACCTACCGCACGGACCCGGAGTTGCTGCGCGAGGTCGTCCCCGAGCCGCTCGAAGTCAACGAGCCGCTGGTCAAGTACGAGTTCATCCGCATGCCCGATTCCACCGGTTTCGGCGACTACACCGAATCCGGTCAAGTCATTCCGGTTCGCTTCCAGGGCCGCAGCGGGAGTTACGTGCACGCGATGTTCCTCAACGACGAGGCACCGATCGCCGGGGGCCGCGAGCTGTGGGGCTTTCCGAAGAAGCTCGCGTCGCCGGCGCTGCGCGCTGAGACCGACACCTTGCTCGGCACGCTCGACTACGGTTCGGTGCGCGTGGCCACCGCGACCATGGGCTACAAGCACCGCGCCATCGATCCGGACAAGGTGCTGAGCAGCCTGCTCGAGCCCAGCTACCTGCTGAAGATCATTCCCCACGTCGACGGCAGCCCGCGCATCTGCGAACTCGTCGAATACCGTCTCGAGGACGTGGTGGTCAAGGGCGCGTGGACCGGCCCGGCGGCGCTGCAGCTCGGCGAGCACGCGCTGGCGCCGGTGGCGCGGCTGCCGGTGCTCGAAGTCGTCAGTGCCGTCCACGTGCTCACCGACCTCACGCTGGGCCTGGGGCGGGTGGTGCACGACTATCTGCGCTGAGCGGCGCGCCCGGCGACCGTGCCGGAGCGCGGGGCGCGGTCGGGCTACCATCGCGGCCAGGCTGTGCTCGACGCGTCGCCACGGAGACCGAACCATGCAGTACAAGATCACCGGCAGCACCATGCCCGTGCTCGAGCTGGCGCTGGCGCGCGGCGAGAGCGTCATCGCCGAGAGCGGCGAGTTTTCCTGGATGGACGACGACGTGCAGATGAACACGGCGACGTCGGGCGGCGCGTCCGCCGGGGGGCTGTTCGGCGCCCTCGGCCGGGTCATCAGCGGCGGTTCGCTGTTCATGACCGAGTACCGCGCCGCGCGCGACGGCGCCGGCGTGGCGTTTGCCGCCCGCGTTCCGGGCAGCATCGAGAAGGTCGACGTCGCGCAGGGCCGCGACTACCTGGTGCACAAGCACGGATTCGTCTGCGCCACGCCGGGCGTGCGCTACGGCGTGGGCGTGCAGCAGAAGCTCGGCTCGGGCATTTTCGGCGGCGACGGGTTCATCCTGCAGCGCCTGTCGGGCGAAGGCACCGCGTTCGTCGAACTCGGCGGCGAGTGCGTGGTGCGCGACCTGGCGCCGGGCGAGGCGATCCGCGTGCACCCGCACCACGTCGGCATGTTCGAGGCGCGCGTCGCCTTCGACATCGCGCTGATCCGCGGCATTCGCAACGCGCTGTTCGGCGGCGACGGGTTGTTCCAGGCCCGGCTCACCGGGCCCGGCAGGGTCTGGCTGCAGGGCCTGACGGTGTCGCGCCTGGCGCACGACATCGCGCCGTACCTGCCGCCGAAATCCGCCTGACGCCGAGGCCCGCGTCGCTGCGGGTCAGGGCGTCAGCTTGGCCTTCTCGAGCAGCACCCGGTAGGCGTAGCCGGCGCCGAAGTTCTTGTCCACGGCGACCACGCCGCGCGCCGTGACGATGGCGCCGACCTTGGTCGTGTCGTTGGTCGTGACCAGCAGTTCGTTGGACGCGTCGGTGGCCGATCCGGTGCCGTCGCGCAGGTGCACCCAGTTGCGGCCCATGATCCCGGGGTAGAAGTGCACCACCTGGCCGCGCACCGCGACCGTCTTGCCGGCCAGCGCGACGCGATCATGCGACAACTGGGCGATGGTGCGCGCGTCGGGGCCCTTGGCCTTGGCCACGTGGATCGCGGCGCCCGGCGCGTTGCCCGCTGCGGCGTGCGCCGCGGGCTGCACCGCGGGCTGTACTGCGGGCTGTACTGCGGGCTGCGCAGCGCCCCCGGGCTGGCGCAGCATGCCGAAGACGATGCTCGGGAAGGTGCGCTTGAGCGTCTTGCTGGTGAAGTCGCGCATCGTCATGGTGTTGTCGAGCGTCACGCTCTGGCCGACGTGCACCGGGGCGGCGTAGACCGCGGCCCAGGTCTTGCCCTTGGCGGTGTCGATCTGCAGGTAGGTGTATCCACCGGAGTTCTGCACCGAGACGACCTTGCCTTGCACGACGGAGTCAGCCGGCGCGGCCGGCGCGGCGGCCCACGCCAGGGGGGTGAGCACGGTCAGGGCGAGACTGAGGGCGGCGGCGGGAAAGGATTTCATGGATAGGTTTCCAAAAGTGTCGTGGATGGCCGCGCAAGCATACTGCCCCGACTTTCCTCGCTGTTTAAGTTGCGTCAAACCGCGGTCGACGCCGGCAGCGCCGCGGCGTCGCGCGCCAGCGCCTCGATGCGCATCCAGTCGCGCGCGGCCAGCGCGTCGGCCGGCGCCAGCCACGAGCCGCCGACGCAGACCACGTTGGGCAGCGCCAGGTAGTCGGCCGCGTTGTGCGCGCCGATTCCGCCGGTGGGGCAGAAGCGCGCCGCCGGCAGCGGGCCGTGCAAGGCGCGCAGCAGCGCGCGCCCGCCGACGGCTTCGGCCGGGAACAGCTTGAGCAGGGTGAAGCCGTCGCGCATCGCGCGCATGGCCTCGCTCGCGGTGGCGACCCCGGGCAGGAACGGGAGCCCGCGGTCGACCGCGGCGTGCGCCAGTTCGTCGCTCCACCCGGGGCTGACGCCGAACAGCGCTCCGGCGTCGCACGCCTGCCGCCACTGGCGCGCGTCGAGCACGGTTCCGGCGCCCACCAGCGCCTGCGGCACGGCGTCGCGGATGCGCCGGATCGCGCCGAGCGCCGCCGCGGTGCGCAGCGTCACCTCGAGGTGACGGATTCCGCCGGCGACCAGGGCGTGGGCCAGGTCGACGGCCAGGCCGGGGTCGTCGAGCACGATGACCGGCATCACCGGTCCGGGTTCGGTCCATGTCGTCATCAGGGGTTCCAGTCGGGAAGGAGGAAACTCGCGGCGCCCTGCTCGGCGCCGTCCGCGTTGCGGCGGAAAACCTCGAACAGTTCGCGGCCGATCCCTTGCTGCGCGCGTCCCGGCCGCGGCCGCTCCGGTGCGCGCGCGTCCCATTGCGCGGAGTCGACCTGCACCTGCAGCACGCCGCGCTCGGCGTCGAGCACCACCGTGTCGCCGTCGCGCAGCCGCGCCAGCGCGCCGCCGCAGGCGGCCTCCGGGGTGACGTGGATCGCCGCCGGGACCTTGCCCGAGGCGCCGGACATGCGTCCGTCGGTGACCAGCGCGACGTGGAAGCCGCGCTCCTGCAGCGCCGCCAGCGTCGGCGTGAGCTTGTGCAGCTCGGGCATGCCGTTGGCGCGCGGCCCCTGGAAGCGGATCACGGCGACGAAGTCGCGTTCGAGCGCGCCGCGCTTGAACGCCTGCAGCAGCGCGTCCTGGTCGTCGAACACCAGCGCCGGCGCGACGACCACGCGGTGTTGCGGATCGACCGCCGAAACCTTGATCACCGCGCGGCCGAGGTTGCCGCGCAGCAGCCGCAGGCCGCCGTCGGGGGTGAACGGGTCGTCGACGCCGCGCAGCACCTCGGTGTCGAGGCTGCGCGGCGGCGGCGCGCGCCAGCGCAGCCGGCCGCCGTCGTCCCACGGCTCCTGCGCCTGGCACGCCGCGCCGCGCCCGCTGACGGTAGCCACGTCGGCGTGCAGCAGGCCGGCGGCGAGCAGTTCGCGCACCAGGAACGGGGTGCCTCCGGCGGCGTGGAAGTGGTTGACGTCGGCAGAGCCGTTCGGGTAGATGCGCGCCAGCAGCGGGACCACGCGCGCGAGTTCGTCGAAATCGCTCCAGTCGACCGCCAGCCCGGCCGTGCGCGCGATCGCCACCAGGTGCAGGGTGTGGTTGGTCGAGCCTCCGGTGGCCAGCAGGGCGACGATGCCGTTGACCAGCACCCGCGCGTCGAACAGTTCGCCGATCGGCTTCGCGCCGTCGACCTCGCCGCGCGCCAGCCGCACCGCGCGCCGCGCCGCTTCCATGGTCAGCATGCGCCGCAGCGGCGTGGCCGGAGGCACGAAGGCGCAGCCCGGCAGGTGCAGCCCCATGACGTCCATCAGCAGCTGGTTGGAGTTCGCGGTGCCGTAGAACGTGCACGTTCCGGCTCCGTGGTAGGCGCGCATTTCGGCGTCGAGCAGGGCCTCGCGCCCGACCTCGCCTTGCGCGTAGCGCTGCCGGACGCGCGCCTTTTCGTCGTTGGGCAGTCCGCTTCCCATCGGGCCCGCGGGGACGAACAGCGCCGGCAGGTGGCCGAACGCCAGCGCGCCGATCAGCAGTCCCGGGACGATCTTGTCGCACACGCCGAGGTACAGCGCGGCGTCGAACATCTGGTGGCTCAGCGCGATCGCGGTCGCCATCGCGATCGCGTCGCGCGAAAACAGCGACAGCTCCATGCCGGGCTGTCCCTGCGTGACCCCGTCGCACATTGCCGGAACGCCGCCGGCGAACTGCGCGCCGGCGCCAAGCTCCTGCGCCGCCAGCTTGATCCAGTCGGGGTAGTCGCGCAGTGGCGCGTGCGCCGAAAGCATGTCGTTGTACGACGACACGATGGCCAGGTTCGGCTGCGCGACCGCGCGGATGTCGATCAGGCGCGCGCGGGTGTCGTCGGGCATCGCGGCCACCGCGTGGGCCAGGTTGGTGCACGACAACGCGCCGCGGTGCACGCGGGCGAGCCCGCCGCGGGCGATGCGTTCCAGGTATGCGGCGCGCGTCGCCGCGCTGCGCAGGGCGACGCGCTCGGTGACTTCAGCGACGCGCGGGTGCAGGGTTGCGGACGGTTCCATCGAAGGCTCCTCGCTGTGTATGATTCCAACATCTCCTGCGCGAAAGAGCCGCGCTTTCGAGCGGTATGCCCACATCTTAACGCGGGAATGGAACCGCGAGGCGTGTAGTATATTTACGTGCAACGACTGGACGCGACACCCGCCATGGCCACCACCCAACCGTTCGACATGGTGCTGTTCGGCGCCACGGGGGACCTTGTGATGCGCAAGATCCTGCCCGCGCTGTTCGAGGCGCACCGCGCCGGGTCGCTGCACGCCGACGGACGGATCGTCGCGCTGGGCCGCCAGCACGGCACGCGCGACGACTATCTGGCGCAGGTGCGCGACCGGGCGCTGCCGCACATCAAGTCGGCCGCAGCGGATTGGGACGCGTTCGTCGCGCGCCTCGCCTACCTCAAGCTCGACGCCGACCGCGACGACGATTTCCGCGCGTTGGCGCAGTGCGCGGGACGCCGGGACGGGCGCGTGACGGTCTGCTACCTGGCCACCGCGCCGCGGCTGTTCAGCGCGATTTGCGCGCGCCTGGCCGCGGTCGGGCTGAACCACGCCGACGTGCGCGTGGTGCTCGAGAAACCCTTGGGCCACGATCTGAGCTCATCCGGGAAGATCAACGCCGAAGTTTCGCAGCATTTCAGCGAAAGTCAGATCTATCGCATCGACCACTACCTGGGCAAGGAATCGGTGCAGAACCTGATGGCGGTTCGTTTCGGCAACGTGCTGTTCGAGCCGCTGTGGCGGCGCGAATGGGTCGACCACGTGCAGATCACCATCGCCGAGGAACTCGGCGTCGAGGGGCGCGGCGACTTCTACGACAGGACCGGGGCGCTGCGCGACATGGTGCAGAATCATGTGCTGCAGTTGCTGTGCATGGTCGCCATGGAGCCGCCGCCGAGCCTGTCGGCCGACGCCGTGCGCGACGAAAAGCTCAAGGTGCTGCAGGCGCTGCGTCCGTTCGGAGCCGACGACCTGCAGCGGTGCGTGGTGCGCGGCCAGTACCGTGCCGGGGTGTCCGAGGGCCAGCCGGTTCCCGGCTACCGCGACGAGCCGAACGTCGCGCGCGACAGCCGCACCGAAACGTTCGTCGCCCTGCGCGCGGACATCGTCAACTGGCGCTGGAGCGGCGTTCCGTTCTACCTGCGCACCGGCAAGCGCCTGCCCGAGCGCCTGGCCGAGATCGTGGTCAGTTTCCGCGACGTGCCGCTGAACCTGTTCCAGCGCCCGCATTCGGTGCAGCCGACCAACCGCCTGGTGATCCGCCTGCAGCCGGACGAAAGCATCAGTCTGCACATGCTCGGCAAGGAGCCCGGAGAAGGCATGCGCCTGCAGCCGACGGTCCTCAACCTGGACCTGCATTCGGCGTCGAAGCGGCGGCGCGCAGACGCCTATGAGCGCTTGCTGCTCGACGTCATCCACGGCCGTCTGGGGCTGTTCATGCGCCGCGACGAACTCGCCGCGGCGTGGCGCTGGGTCGAGCCGATCCTCGCCGCGTGGGATCGCGACGAGGCTGCGCCGCGGCCCTACGTGGCCGGAAGCTGGGGGCCCGCATCGTCCAATGCGCTGCTGTCGCGCGGCGGCGCGTCGTGGCACGAGGAGATCTGAGCCGTGCACCGCTGGCACGCCTTCGACAGCCGCCGGGCGCAAGCCGAGGCGCTGGCGCGCGCGGCCGGCGATTGGCTCGGGCGCACCGTGCGGCGCGACGGCGCGGCGGGGCTGCGCGTTTCGGGCGGGCGCTCGCCGGCGGCGCTGTTCGAGCGCCTGGCGTCGATCGAACTGCCGTGGGAGCGGGTGCGCATCGGACTCGTCGACGAGCGTTTCGTCCCGCCCGGCGACGCGCACGCCAACGCGACCCTGGTGCGCCGCCATCTGCTGCGCGAGCACGCCGGCGCGGCCACGTTCGACGATCTTCTCGTGCCCGGACTCGATCTCGATGCCTGCGTGGCGCGGGCCAACGCCGCCGCGCCGCGCCCGGGCCCGGCGACGCTGACGCTGCTCGGCATGGGCGACGACGGGCATACCGCGTCGTGGTTCGCCGACGCGCCGGAACTGGCGCAGGCGTTCGATCCTGCGCGCGATGCGCCGTACCTCGCGCTGCATCCGCGCAGCGCGCCGTGCGCGCGCATGTCGCTGACGTTGCGCGCCGTGCTCGACAGCGCGTGCCTGGCGCTGCTGCTCGACGGCGACGCCAAGCGCGCCGTGTTCGAGCGCGCCGCAGCCGAATCCGACAGCGTTCTGCCGGTCGCGCGCATCCTCCACCAGAGCGAGGTCGCGCTCGATGTGTACTGGGCTGCCTGAGCGCGCGCCGCGGCTGCTCGCCGACATCGGCGGCACCAATGCGCGCTTCGCGCTGCACCGCGAGGGCCGCATCGAGCACGTGCGCGTCCTGCGTTGCGCGGACTTCCCCGGATTGGCCGACGCCGTGCGCCGGTACCTGCGCGACGCCGGCGTCGACGGCGTGCGGCATGCCGCGCTGGGAATCGCCACGCCGGTGGCGGGCGACCAGGTGCGCATGACCAACCACCACTGGTCGTTCTCGATTGCCGCGACGCGCGATGCGCTCGTCCTGCAGACCCTGCTGGTGCTCAATGACTTCACCGCGCTGGCGCTGGCGCTGCCCGACCTGCCGGGCGCCGAACTGCTGCGCGTGGGCCCGCCCGTCGCGCCCGCGGCGCAGGGCACGCGCGGCGTCATCGGCCCCGGCACCGGGCTGGGCGTCGGTGCCCTGGTTCCGCTCGGGCGGCGCTTCATGGCGCTGGCAGGCGAAGGCGGCCACGTCAGCTTCAGCCCGGCCGACGAGCGCGAAGTCGCGCTGTGGCGCTTCGCCCAGGCGCGGCACGGCCACGTCTCGGCCGAGCGCCTGCTGTGCGGCGCCGGGCTGCGGCTGATCCACGACTGGCTCAGCGCCGAGGCCGGGCGCGACGGCGCCACGATCGACGCCGCCGGAATCACCCGAGCCGCGCTCGAGCACGCGGACCCCACCAGCGTCGAAGCGCTGGCGCTGTTCTGCCGCCTGCTCGGCACGGCGGCCGGCAACCTGGCGCTGACCGTCGGCGCGCGCGGCGGCGTGTACATCGGCGGGGGAATCGTTCCGCGCTTCGCCGAGTTCTTCGCCCGTTCGGGATTCCGTGCGCGGTTCGAGGACAAGGGACGTTTCCGGAACTATCTCGCGGACATTCCGACCTACCTGATTCGCGATCCCTGGCCGGGACTGCGCGGCGTGGCGCGCGCGCTGGCCGACGCTCTGGAGCAAACCGATGCTTGAACAGATCGCCCGCGTCGCGCAGCGACTGCCCGCGGCCGAGCGCAAGGTCGCGCAATGCCTGCTCGACCAGCCCCATCGTTTCATGCGCACCAGCGTGGCCGAGATCGCGCGCGAAGCGCAGGTCAGCCAGCCGACGGTGATCCGCTTCGCCCGCTCGCTCGGCTACGCGGGACTGCAGGAACTCAAGCTCAGGCTGGCGGCGTCGCTCAGCGGGGGGACACCGTACGTGCACGCCAGCGTCGGCGAGCACGATGCGATGCCCGAGGTCACGGTGAAGGTGTTCGACAACGTGATCAACGCCTTGATGCGCTGCCGCAACGCGAGCAGCGCGCAGGC
>JAJZHS010000069.1 GCA_021798395.1 Pseudomonadota bacterium | reverse complement strand
CGGCGCCCCGCGCCTTGGCGCGCAGCAGCGCCGCGGCGTGCAACGCCGGCACCGCGAATCCGCCGCCGGTGTCGACGCGAACGACCTGGAGCACTTCGGACAGTCCGCGGCTGCTGCGCAGTTCGCGGATCTCGGCGTCGTGCGTGCCCAGCATGCGGTGCAGCGCCGTGCCGGGGTCGCCGAGCGCGTTGCCGAGCACGATCAACACGTCGCCGTTGAGTGCCAGGTTGGGGTGCAGCCGCCAGGCCAGTTCGTCGGCGTCGGGCCATTCCAGGCGTGCCTGGCGCAGGGTGGACGCGTCGAGGCGCTGCAGCGCGCGGCGCCGGTCGGCGTGCGGGGCGCTCAGCTTGCGCCCGCGCAGCCGCACGCCCAGCGGCAGCACGCGCAGTGCCGGGTCGGCCGCGACGCTGCGCGGCAAGTCGGCGGCCGCGTCGACCAGAACCAGCACCGCCGGATGCTGCAGCCGTTGCGGGTCGACCGGCAGCGCGCGCTCGGCCCCGGTCGTGTCCTGCTGGGTCGACAGGTAGCCGAGCAAAGTGTCGCGGTGCGAGTTGGGGCGCATCAATATTCCAGGCGGTCGGGACGGATCAGTTGCAGGATGGTTGTGGCGATTTCCTCGATCGACTTATGCGTCGACGACAGCCAGCGGATTCCCTCGCGGCGCATCAAGCGCTCGGCCTCGGCCACTTCCTCGATGCAGTTGGCCAGCGACGCGTAGCGGCTGCCCGGCTTGCGTTCGTTGCGGATCTCGGTCAGGCGTTCGGGCGCGATTGTCAGGCCGAACAGCTTGCTGCGGTGCGGCAGCAGCGCCGACGGCAGGCGCATGCGTTCGAAATCTTCCGGGATCAGCGGATAGTTGGCCGCGCGAACGCCGTGCTGCATCGCCAGGTACAGCGACGTCGGCGTCTTGCCGCTGCGCGACACGCCGACCAGGATGACGTCGGCCAGCGCCAGGTTGCGCGCCGACTGGCCGTCGTCGTGCATCAGCGCGAAGTTGATCGCGTCCATCCGGGTGCTGTAGCGCGCGTTGGTCGCGACGTCGGAGAACTGGCCGATGCGGTGGTTGGACTTGATGTCGAACGCGACTTCGAGCGGCGCGATGAACGTTGTGAACATGTCCATCACCAGCCCGTTGCAGCCGCGGATCACGGCCAGCACGTCGGGGTCGACCAGGGTGATGAACACCACCGGAGGGTGCCCTTCCTGCCGCGCCGCATGGTCGATGCGCGCGACGGCCGCGCGCGCCTTGTCGACGCTGTCGACGAACGGCAGGCGCACTCGGTGCGGCTGGGTGTCGAACTGGGCCAGGATCGAATTGCCGAAGGTTTCGGCGGTGATTCCGGTTCCGTCGGAAACGAAGAACACAGAACGGTTCGGCATGTCGCGTTGCATCAAGACGAGTTCAAGGGCCTAGAATCTGCTTCATTCGTCGAGTCGCAGGCGCCCCAACGGCGCTTCGCTGCACCGTACGCGTGGACACCCCAGAACGACAACACTCCCGAGTGCTTCAGTGCAGCGCGGGCGCATGCCCGGGCTCGACCGCAGATTCCTTTCATTCTATTAAGGCTCTTTCATGTCGAACCAGAACCAACAGGAGCAGCACGCCACCGCCTGGGTGCTGCCTTTCGAGCAGTTGAGGATGCGCGACGTCGAGATTGTCGGCGGCAAGAATGCATCGCTCGGCGAAATGATCAGCCAGCTGGCCGCCAGCGGAGTGCGCGTGCCCGGCGGTTTCGCGACCACGGCCCACGCCTTCCGCGCGTTCCTCGCGCAAGGCGGGCTTGACCAGCGCATCGCGCAGGCGCTGGCCGCGCTCGACGTCAACGACGTGCGTGCGCTGGCCGCGACCGGAGCGCGCATCCGGCAATGGATGGTCGACACTCCGCTGCCGGGCGAACTCGACGCTGCGATCCGCGCGCACTACGCGCGGCTGGTCGCCGACGCGCCGCAGGCCAGCGTTGCGGTGCGCTCGTCGGCCACCGCCGAGGACCTTCCCGACGCGTCCTTCGCCGGACAGCAGGAAACGTTCCTGAACGTGACCGG
Source organism: Pseudomonadota bacterium (assembly GCA_021798395.1). Lineage (GTDB taxonomy): Bacteria > Pseudomonadota > Gammaproteobacteria > Burkholderiales > Burkholderiaceae_C > Thiomonas_A. The sequence continues at coordinate 7,744 of JAJZHS010000069.1, read as the reverse complement.
AATCGACGCCGTGCTCGACAAGGTGCGCCACGTGTTCGCGTCGATGTTCAACGACCGCGCCATCGCGTACCGCGTCCACCAGGGCTTCGACCACGCCCAGGTCGCGTTGTCGGCCGGCATCCAGCGCATGGTGCGCAGCGATCTCGGCGCCGCCGGGGTGATGTTCACCATGGACACCGAATCGGGGTTCAACGACGTGGTCTTCATCACCGCGTCGTACGGCCTGGGCGAGACCGTGGTGCAGGGCGCGGTCAACCCCGACGAGTTCTACGTCTTCAAGCCCACGCTGCGCGCGGGTCGCGCCGCGGTGATCCGGCGCAATCTGGGCTCGAAGTTGATCCGCATGGAATTCGCGCCCGCCGGTTCCGGCGAACTGGTGCGCACCGTCGATACCGCGTTCGAGCAGCGCAACCGCTACAGCCTCAGCGACGCCGAGGCCACCGAGCTGGCACGTTTCGCCTTGACCATCGAGCAGCACTACGGCCGTCCGATGGACATCGAGTGGGGCAAGGACGGCCAGGACGGGCGCATCTACATCCTGCAGGCGCGTCCCGAAACGGTGAAATCGCGCGCCGGCGGCCGTATCGAGCAGCGCTACAAGCTGCTGCAGAAAGGCACCGAGCTGGTCAGCGGGCGCGCGATCGGGCAGAAGATCGGCGCCGGCCCGGTGCGGCTGGTGCAGTCGATCGCCGAAATGGATCGCGTGCAGGCCGGCGACATCCTGGTCACCGACATGACCGACCCGAACTGGGAGCCGGTGATGAAAAAGGCCGCGGCGATCGTCACCAACCGCGGTGGACGCACCTGCCACGCCGCGATCATCGCGCGCGAGCTGGGAATTCCGGCGGTCGTCGGCTGCGGCCACGCCACCGAGGCGTTGAAGGACGGCATGATGGTCACCGTATCGTGCGCCGAGGGCGACACCGGGATCGTCTACGACGGCCTGCTGGAGACCAGCGTCAGCGAGGTCAGGCGCGGCGAGATGCCGGCGGTCCCGGTCAAGGTGATGATGAATGTCGGCAACCCGCAGCTCGCCTTCGACTTTTCGCAGATTCCGAACGCGGGGGTCGGGCTGGCGCGGCTCGAGTTCATCATCAACAACAACATCGCGATCCATCCGCGTGCGGTGCTCGAATACCCCAACGTCGATCCGGACCTGAAGAAAGCGGTCGAGAGCGTCGCCCGGGGCCACGCCAGCCCGCGCGCGTTCTACGTCGACAAGCTGACCGAGGGCGTGGCGACGATCGCCGCGGCGTTCTATCCGAAACCGGTGATCGTGCGGCTGTCGGACTTCAAGTCCAACGAATACAAGAAGCTGATCGGCGGCTCGCGCTACGAACCCGACGAAGAGAACCCGATGCTGGGGTTCCGCGGCGCGGCGCGGTACGTGGCGCCGGAATTCGCAGGCAGTTTCGAGATGGAGTGCATCGCGCTCAAGCGGGTGCGCGACGAGATGGGCCTGGACAATGTCGAGATCATGGTCCCGTTCGTGCGCACGTTGACCGAGGCGCGCGGGGTGATCGAACTGCTCGAGCGCAACGGCCTGAAGCGGGGCGAAAGCGGCCTGCGGCTGATCATGATGTGCGAGGTTCCGTCCAATGCGGTTCTGGCGGCCGATTTCCTCGAATATTTCGACGGGTTCTCGATCGGATCGAACGACCTGACCCAGCTGACTCTTGGCCTGGACCGCGATTCCGGCCTGGTCGCTGCCGCGTTCGACGAGCGCGACCCGGCGGTTCTGGCGCTGCTGAAAGCGGCGATCACCACCTGCCGCGACAAGGGCAAGTACGTCGGGATCTGCGGCCAGGGCCCGTCGGACCATCCGGACCTGGCGCGCTGGCTGATGGAGCAGGGAATCGGGTCGATCTCGCTGAACCCCGATACCGTTGTCTCCACGTGGCAACAACTGGCGTCGCACGCTTCTTGATCGACTATACTTGAGCGTTTTTCTTTGCCGCACCGGGATCGACGCCCCGGGCGGCTTCATCCGCAAAGAAGCCCGGGCCCGCGGTTCGGGAACGACAAGGAGTCCCCATGCGTCATTATGAAATCGTGTTGATCATCCATCCGGACCAGAGCGAGCAGGTCCCGGCCATGGTCGAGCGCTACAAGGGCATGGTCACCGCCAAGGGCGGTGTCGTGCACCGGTTCGAGGACTGGGGCCGTCGCCAGATGGCCTACCAGATCCAGAAGCTGGCCAAGGCGCACTACATGTGCCTGAACATCGAGGCCGGGCAGGATGTGGTGCAGGAGCTCGAGCACAGCTTCAAGTTCAGCGACGCGGTGCTGCGCCACCTGATCGTCAAGATGGACAAGGCCGAGACCCAGCCGTCGGTCATGATGCGCTCGGTCGAGCGCGAGGAAGCGCGCAAGGCCGCGCAGACGGAGCAGGCTGCCTGAACAGCAACCGCATCGAGCTGTGCGCGACGCTGCGTGAACGCGGTTCGCTGCGCTACACGCCGGCCGGGGTCGAAGCGCTGGATCTGCGCCTCGAGCACCAGTCGGAGCAGGACGTGGCGGGGCGGCGGCAACGCGTCGAGCTGGAACTGCAGGCGGTGGCCTTCGCCGAACTGGCGCGGCGACTGCAGCAGGTCGGGCCCGGACAGACGCTGCGGCTGGCGGGTTTCCTGATGCCGACGCGGCGTGGCGCGCGCAGTCTCAAATTGAACATCACCGAATGGATTGAGGAGCCTTGAATGGCATTCACCAAGAAAACCGATCGCAAACCCAGGCGCAACCAGCAGTCTTCGCTGTTCAAGCGCAAGCGCTTCTGCCGCTTCACGGTCGCGGGCGTCGTGCACATCGACTACAAGGACATCGACACCCTGCGCGAATTCCTGGCCGAGAACGCCAAGATCATCCCGGCGCGCCTGACCGGCACGCGCGCGATCTACCAGCGTCAGCTCAACACCGCGATCAAGCGCGCGCGCTTCCTCGCGTTGCTGCCGTTCTCCGACCAGCACAAGAGCTAAGCCAAAGGACCGTCCCCATGCAAGTCATTCTGCTTGAGAAAGTTGTCAACCTTGGCAATCTCGGCGACGTTGTCAAAGTCCGTGACGGCTATGGCCGCAATTTCCTGATCCCGCAGCGCAAGGCGCGTACGGCCACCGCGGCGGCGCTGCGCGAGTTCGAGGCGCGGCGCGCCGAAATCGAGGCCGCGGCCGCGGCCAAGCTCGCCGAGGCGCAGACGCAGGCGCAGAAGATGGAAGGCCTGACCGTGCAACTGGTGCAGAAGGCCGGCGTTGACGGCCGACTGTTCGGCTCGGTCACCAACCACGACATCGCCGAAGCGCTGGGCAAGGCGGGTTTCATCGTGTCCAAGGCTGCGGTCCGCCTGCCGCAGGGGCCGTTGAAGACGGTCGGCGACCACAGCGTCGAGGTCGCGCTGATGAGCGACGTGACGGTCGCGATCACCGTGTCGGTGCTCGGCGAGCACATCTGACGGCCTGCGCCGCCGGGCGTCCCCGGCGCCGGGCGAGCCCCGTGCGACAGCGGTCGGCGGGGCTTTTTCTTGTCCGCTTGGCGCGCACGGCGCGTTGACGATGGATTCCACGCCGCTTCGCTCTGGCCCGGTGCCGTGCGGTGCGGCGGACTGCTAAAGTCGTGCCCATGTCTGCACTGATCGAAGATTCCGCGCTTGACGGATTGCGCACGCCGCCGCATTCGGCGCAAGCCGAGCAATCGGTGCTCGGCGGGCTGTTGCTCGACAATGAGGCGTTCGACCGCGTCGCCGACATCGTGCAGCCGGGGTTTTTCTATCGGCACGAGCATCGGCTGATCTACGAGGCGATCTCCGGCCTGATCCAGTCGTCCAAGCCGGCCGACGTGGTCACCGTGCTCGAGGCCTTGCAGTTGCACGGCCAGGCCGAGGCCTGCGGCGGGTTGCAGTACCTGAATGCGCTGGCGCAGAGCGTGCCGTCGGCGGCCAATGTTCGGCGTTACGCCGAGATCGTTCGCGAACGCGCCGTCCTGCGCTATCTGGTCACGGTCAGCGACGAGATCGCGCAAAGCGCGCTGAACCCGCAGGGTCGCGCGGTGCAGCAGATCCTCGACGAAGCGGAATCGCGCATTTTCGCCATCGCGGAGGACGGCGCGCGCGGGCGCGCCGGCTTCCAGCCGATGAAGCAGCTGCTCGGCGAACTGCTCGATCGGGTGCAGGAGCTGTCCGAGCACGGTGGTTCGGAAATCACCGGCGTGGCCACCGGATTCGCCGACCTCGACCGCATGACCGCCGGCATGCAGCCTGGCGACCTGATCATCATCGCCGGGCGCCCTTCGATGGGCAAGACCTCGTTTGCGATCAACATCGCCGAGCACGTCGCCGTCAACGAGCAGTTGCCGGTCGCCGTGTTCTCAATGGAGATGGGCGCCTCGCAGCTGGTGCTGCGCATCGTCGGCTCGCTCGGCCGCATCGACCAGGGGCATCTGCGCACCGGCCAGCTGACCGACGAAGAGTGGACCCGGCTGCCCGAGACCATCGAGCGCATGGACGACGTGCAGATCCACATCGACGAAACGCCTGCGCTGAACCCGCTCGAAGTGCGCGCGCGTTCCCGCCGGCTGGCGCGGCAGTGCGGCAAGCTCGGCCTGATCGTGCTCGACTACCTCCAGCTGATGAGTTCGGCGCGCGACGGCGAGAACCGCGCGACCGAGATTTCCGAGATCTCGCGCTCGCTGAAGGCGCTGGCCAAGGAACTGCAGTGTCCGGTGATCGCGTTGTCGCAGCTCAACCGCGACCTGGAAAAGCGCACCGACCGTCGCCCGGTGATGAGCGATCTGCGCGAGTCGGGCGCCATCGAGCAGGACGCCGACGTGATCCTGTTCATCTACCGCGACGAGGTCTACAACAAGGACACCAAGGACGCCGGGGTCGCCGAAATCATCATCGCCAAGCAGCGCAATGGCCCGATCGGCACCATCAACCTGGCCTTCCTGCGCCAGCTCACGAGGTTCGAGAACCTCGCGCGCGAGTTCTAGTTTCTGGCCCTTGCGCGCCGACGCGACGCGCCGGCGTCCGAGGAGGGAACCCGGCCGCGACGATCAGACCGTCTTCACGAACTCGTCCAGCGGGCGGCGGGATTTGTTGAGCTTGACCAGCCAGTCATTGGCCGCGTCGCGGTAGCCCAGAGGCAGCAGCAGGACGCTGCGCAGGCCGAGGGCGTGCAAGCCGAGGATGGCGTCGACCGCTGCCGGATCGAAGCCTTCCATCGGTGTGCTGTCGACGCCCTCGTTGGCCGCGGCCAGCAGCGCGAAGGCCAGGCCGATGTACGCCTGGCGCGCGGCGTGCTCGTAGTTCTGCTGCGCGCTGCGCGCGGTGTACGCCGACAGCAGTCGCTGCCGGTAATCTTCCCAGCCCGGGATGGTCACCCCGCGGTCGGCGTTGGTGCGGTCGAAAGCCTGGTTGATGCGCTCCGCGGTGTAGTTGTCCCAGGCCGCGAACACCAGCAGGTGCGAGCCGTCGGTGATCTGCGCCTGGTCGTTCGCCGCCGCGCGGATTTTCGCGCGCGTTGCCGCGTCGGTCACCAGCAGCACCTCATACGGCTGCAGTCCGCTGGACGTCGGCGCCAGGCGAGCGACCTCGAGGATCCTGGTCACCGTCTCCGCGGGCACGGCTCTGGCCGGGTCCATCTTCTTGGTCGCGTAGCGCCATTCGCACAGCTGCAGCAAATCCATCGTCTTGTCCTTGTTCGGGGAGAGTCGAGCGCGCGCACCCCGCGCGCGCTGCAACGCAACATTTGACCACCACCCGGCAATTCTTGTTGTTGATGTGTGTTAATTCTCAACCTTCGGCTCGCACCGAGGCTTATTTTGGTGCAGTGTCTTAGACATGCGCTTCTGTTTGGAAATTTTGTTTTCTTGAATTTCGTGTGCCATACGCGAAGCCTGACCCCGTGATATTCGTTTCAGGAGTGCATGATGAAGAACATGATGATTCGCATGACTATATGCGCCACACTTCTCGGCACGATGTCTTGCGCGCCGGCGATGGGCGAGCGCGCGCCAGAGCTTCCATCGCTGAAACAGGCGCTCAAGGATCCGCGGCTCAGCCCGACGCCTGGATTCGTGCCCCGCAAGGCGGTGTACAAATCCATCACCGAGGTTCCGGCAGGTCAGCGCGAGATAGGTGATGGATTATCTCGACGAAATGAATTTCGCGGACTCGCCGGAATCGGCTGTGCTGATCTTCACCGAATTCCTCAATGCGAAGGTCGGGCCCTATCCGGCGAGTCCCGGCACTTGATGCTGCGGCGTCACATCACCTCGGTCGCGTAATCCGCCAGCCGGCTGCGCTCGCCGCGCGCCAGGGTGATGTGGCCGGCGTGCTTCCAGCCCTTGAACCGGTCGACGACGTAGGTCAGCCCGGAACTGCCCTCGGTCAGGTACGGGGTGTCGATCTGCGCCAGGTTGCCCATGCAGATGATCTTGGTTCCGGGGCCGGCTCGCGTCACCAGGGTCTTCATCTGCTTCGGGGTGAGGTTCTGCGCCTCGTCGATGATGACGAACTTGTTCAGGAAGGTGCGGCCGCGCATGAAGCTCATGCTCTTGATCTTGACCTTCGATCGGATCAGCTCCTGGGTCGCCGCGCGTCCCCATTCTCCGGAGCCCGGAGCGCCTCCGGACTGGTTCAGCACTTCCAGGTTGTCGTCCAGCGCACCCATCCACGGCGACATCTTCTCTTCCTCGGTTCCGGGCAGGTAGCCGATGTCCTCGCCGACCGGGACCGTCACCCGGGTGATGATGATCTCGTTGTAGCGTCGTTCCTCCAGGACCTGGTGCAGGCCGGCGGCGAGCGCCAGCAGGGTCTTGCCGGTGCCGGCCTGTCCGGTCAGCGTGACGAAATCGACTTCCGGGTCGAGCAGCAGGTTCAGTGCGAAATTCTGCTCGCGGTTGCGCGCGGTGACGCCCCAGACGCTGGTTTTCGGATGGGTGAAGTCGCGCACCACCTGCAGCACCGCGGTCGAGGCGCGGATTTCGCGTACCCGCGCGTGCAGCGGCGTGGCGCTGGGCGATTCCCAGTACACGGCCTGGTTGACCAGCATCGCCGCGACCAACGGGCCGTTCAGCCGGTAGAAAGCCTGGCCGCCTTGCTGCCAGCTTTCGATCTGCTGCGCCTGCTGCTCCCAGAAATCGGCCGGCAGCGGCAGCAGGCCGGTATACAGCAGGTCGACGTCGTCGAGCGTTTTGTCGTTGGCGTAGTCCTCGGCGTGCAGGCCCAGCGCACGCGCCTTCACGCGCATGTTGATGTCCTTGGACACCAGCACCACCGGGCGCGGCGCGTGCAGCCGGGTCAGTTCGTGCAGCACGGCCAGGATCTGGTTGTCGGCCTTGCCCTGCGGCAGGGCTTCGGGCAGCCGTGCGCTGTGCGCGCGCGTCTGGAAGAACAGCCGCCCACGGGCTTCGACGTGCCCTGTGCGATCCAGCGCAATGCCCTGGTCCATGCCGCCGTCGATGTCGGCGACCAGCGCGTCGAGTTCGCGGCTGGCCTGGCGCGCGTTGCGCGCGACCTCGGACATGCCCTTCTTGTGGCTGTCGAGTTCCTCGAGGGTGATCATCGGCAGGTAGACGTCGTGTTCCTCGAAGCGGAACAGCGAAGTCGGGTCGTGCATCAGGACGTTGGTGTCGAGCAAGAACAGCTTGCCTACCGCATCGGCCCGGCGCGCTGCGGGCTCGGGCGCCGTGCGCCGTTGCACGTCGGGGGCCGCGGCGACGGCGTCTGCCGCGCCGGCCGCAGCGGCCCTGGGCG
>JAJZHS010000068.1 GCA_021798395.1 Pseudomonadota bacterium | reverse complement strand
CGGCGCCCACCGCGCGCGCGCAGACTCCGCCTGCCGCCGCGGCATCGGCGCCGGCCGTGCGCTTGACCACCGTCACGGTGACCGCCCCCGGCGCCGCCGAGGGGTTCCGCGCCCCGCCCAGGCATTCCTTCCAGGTCTTTCGCCAGGACTTGCAGCAGCAGCCCGCGACGCGCTTGCCCGACGCCCTGGCCGAGCACCTGCCGGGGGTGTCGCTGACCCACGAGCAGGGCAACGACCTGCAGCCGACCCTGCGCTTCGACGGATTCGCGGCGTCGCCGCTTCTGGGTACGCCGCAGGGGCTGTCGGTGTTCCAGGATGGGGTCCGGATCAACGAGCCATTCGGGGACACCGTCAACTGGGACCTGATCCCGACCGGAGCCATTCGGTCGATCGACCTGGTGCCGCTGGCCGATCCGGTGTACGGTCTCAACACCCTCGGCGGCGCGGTGCTGATCCATACCCTCGACGGCAAGAGCGCCCCCGGAGGCGCGATCGGCGTCGAGGCGGGCAGCTTCGGCCGGACCGGCGAGCACGCCCGCTTCGGCACCGCATCCGGCTCCTGGACGTCTTTCGTCGCTGCCGGCAACAGCCACGAGAACGGCTGGGCGCCGTGGACCGGAAGCAGCCGGCGCACCCTGTTCGCCAAGGTCACGCGCGCCGCCGACGGCAACCGCCTGGACGCGAGCTACACCTTCGGCCAGAGCCACCTGGCAGGCTCGCAGAGCCTGCCGGCAAGCTGGCTGAGCAGCACTCCGACGGCCGTCTACAGCGCGCCCGACTGGTTCGACAACCAGCTCAATTTCTTCAACGTCGGCGACACCCAAGTCCTCGACGCGCACTGGCAGGCGGCCGCAAGGGTGTACCTGCGCAACAGCGACCAGTTCGGTTTCAACAGCAACATCAACAACAACTACGACAATACCCAGCCGACCAGCCTGAGCAACGCGGTGGCGAGCAACGTCGTCTCCCACCTGCACCAACAGGCCACCGGGCTGAATCTGGCGCTGCGCGACGACGCTGCGCTGGGCGGCCTGGGCAACGTCGCCACCGTGGGGATCGACTACGCGCACCAGGTGGTCGGATTCACCCAGGCGCAGCAGGCGGGGGCCTTCACCCCGGGCCGCTACACCGTGGGCGTCGGCCCCTTCGCGCAGAATCCGGTGAACCTGGGCGTCGTCAACGTCGACCGCAGCGTCTATGCGACCGACAAGCTCTCGCCGACGCGTTGGCTCGACGTCGACGCCGGAGGACGCCTGGAGGACGCGCGCATCGCGATGACCGACCTGCTCGGCGGCCCCCTGGGCGGCAGCCACCATGACACCCGCTTCAATCCCAGTTTCGGGCTCGACGTGCACCCGACGCGGCGCGCCGGATACTACCTGCGGTTTGCGCAGGGCATGCGCGTGCCGATGCCGGTCGAGCTGACCTGCGCCAGCCCGTCGGCTCCGTGCACCCTGCCCAACGTGCTGGTCGCCGACCCGCCGCTGCAGCCGGTGATCGCGCATACGGCGCAACTCGGCGGCGTATGGCGCATGGCGGGAATGCGGCTGCGCGCTTCGTACACGCGAACCACGCTTGACAATGCGATCCAGTTCATCGCCACCGCGGGGACCAACAGCCAAGGGTATTTCACGAACATCCCCCGGGAGTGGTTCCGCACTGCGACCGTCGACCTGATGGGAGGCGCCGACCGCTGGCAGTGGTCGGCTTCGCTCAGCCATACGCTGGCCACCTACGGCTCGGCGTTCCAGGAGCCCAGCGTCAGCAACTCCAGCGCCGACGCCGGCGGCAACATCCAGGTTCGGCCCGGAGACCGGCTGCCGAACATTCCGGTGTGGACCGCGACGCTGTCGGCGCAGTACACGCCGACCGATCGCTGGACGCTGCGCGGCCAGCTGGTCGCCTGCAGCGACCGGTACGCGCAAGGCGACGAGAACAACCAGGATGCGCACGGGCCGATTCCCGGCTACGCCATCGTCGACGTCGCGGCGCGCTACAGGCTGGCCCGGCACTGGACGGTCGACTTGAGCGTGGACAATCTGTTCAACCGCGTTTACGCCGACTTCGGCCAGCTCGGCGGCAACGGCTTTTCCGGGCCTGAGCGCAGCTACAACAGCGATGTGAGCGCGTGGCCGGCGACCCAGTTTGTCGGTGTCGGGGCCCCGCGCGGGGCCTGGCTGGGCGTGCGCTATGCGTGGCAGTAGCGACGCGGCGCGGGTCAGCCGGCGCTGCGTCGCGTACCGCCGAGCTTCCAGCCCATGTACGACACGCCCCACGCGAGCATGAACGCGGCGACGATGGCCACGCCAAGATGGCCGAACGACATCGCGGCGACCGACTGCGCGATGTGGCCGCGCAGGCCGAAGGCGCCGATCAGCACCTGCGCGATCTCGACGCTGCCGATCGCCAGCGCGATCGCGACCGACAGCGTCGTCGTCGTGATGTTGTAGAAAATGCGGCGCGCCGGGTTGGCCGCGGCCCAGCCGTAGGCGCGGACCATCATCACGCCGTCGGCCGTGTCCATCAGCGACATGCCCGCGGCGAACAGCAGCGGCAAGCCGAGCACGCCCCACGGCGGCAGCCGGCTGGCCGCTGCGCCTCCGGTCAGCGCCAGCAGCGCGATTTCGGACGCGGTGTCGAAACCCAGCCCGAACAGCAGCCCGACCGGATACATGTGCCAGCTCTTGCCGATCAGTCCGCCGGCGCGCGGGCCGAGCACGCGGTAGAGCAGCCCGCGCCTGGCCAGCAGCGCGTCGAGCCGATGCTGGTGCGGGTGACGGTGCCGGTGGCGCCAGACGTTCAGCATGTCGAGCAGAACCCGCAGGTTGAGCACGCCGATGAGCCACAGAAAGGTCCCCGACACCAGGGTGCCGACCACGGCGCCGACCGCGCGCAGTCCCGGCAGATGGTGGCCGACCGCGGCTGCCACCCAGGCCGTCAGCAAGGCGAGGACGAAGACGACGCTCGAGTGTCCGAGGGAGAAGAAGAATCCGACCCCGACCGGGCGCTGCTTGCGCTGCAGCATCAGCCGCACGGTGTCGTCGATGGCGGCGATGTGGTCGGCATCGAACGCGTGGCGCAGGCCGAACAGGTACGCCGCCAGGCCCAGGCCGAGCATCGACGGGCGCGCGCCGGAACCGACCAGGCACAGCCCCAGGCCGGCGACGTGCAGCAGCGCCACCGCGGCGCCGTAGCCGGCGAGCGCGCGGCGTTCGCTCCGGCTGAACGATCCGGATGCCGTCGTGTGCCCCTCGCGCGATGCGCGCACCATCGACTCCTCCCCCGGCATCGGCGCCGGGCCGCGTCGGCAATGCACGATTCGTGCTAGCCCGTGCGCCGCGTGCGCGGCTTGCGCCGCCGCGGCGCAGCGGGCGTCGCGGCGCCGCAGCGACGGCTGCCATTTGAAAAGCGCGTGCAGACACCGACGTCAAGCGCACGACCACCGCGGCTGCGCCGCGGCACCCGACCTTCCCTCTGGCGCGCGCCGCGCGCAAGCTCTGGCACAGCGTTTGCGTGTGCTGCCCCCGACCACGATCGCCAACCGTGCCGCAGCGGGTTGTAGTCGGATCGGAAGAACCGGGGCAAAGGGGAGACCATGACCAATTCGAATGAGATTTTCGACACCGAGCGTGCGAGCCTCGTCAGCCTGGAGCGCAGGCTCGGGATTCCGCGCCGGGAATTCCTCAAACTGTGTTCGGCCATCGCCGCCAGCCTCGGGCTTCCGGTCGGCGCCGAGGCCGCCGTGGCCAAGGCCGTGGAGACCGCGCAGCGCCCGGCGGTGATCTGGCTGCATTTCCAGGAATGCACCGGGTGCACCGAAACGCTGCTTCGCGCCGAGCACCCCACGCTGGAAAAGCTGATCCTCGACGTCATCTCGCTCGAGTACCACGAGACGCTGATGGCCGCCGCGGGCAAGCAGGCCGAGGACGCGCGTTACGCGGCCATGCGCAAGTACAAGGGCAAATATCTGCTCGTCGTCGAAGGTGCGGTGCCCACGCACGACAACGGCATCTACTGCAAGGTCGGCGGAAAGACTCCGCAGCAAATGCTGGCCGAGTGCGCGGCCGGAGCGGCCGGGATCATCGCCATCGGCTCGTGCGCGTCGTGGGGCGGCATGCCGTCGACGGTGTCGCCGCTGGCGACTTCGAGCCCGACCGGATCGGTGGGAATCGGGCAGATCCTCGGCAAGCCCGTGGTGACGATTCCCGGCTGTCCGCCGAACCCCTACAACTTCCTCAGCACGGTCGTGCACCTGCTGACCTTCAACCGCCTGCCCGAGGTCGATTCGCTCGGCCGCCCGCGCTTCGCCTACGGCCGCCTGATCCACGAGAACTGCGAGCGCCGCGCGCATTTCGACGCCGGACGTTTCGCGCTCGAATTCGGCGACGCGGGCCACCGCAAAGGCTACTGCCTGTACAAGCTCGGCTGCAAGGGGCCTGAAACCTACAACAACTGCCCGACCATCGGCTTCGGCGGCGTCGGCGAAGACAACTGGCCGGTCGGCTGCGGGCACCCGTGCATCGGCTGCAGCGAACAGGGGGTCGGGTTCCAGACCGGGGTCTACGAACTGTCCAAGCTGCGCTACATCCATCCGCCGGTCGGCTATCCCGGGATCCACGAACGCCAGGGCAAGGGCGCGTCGCTCGGCGCGCTCGCCGTGGTCGCCGCCGTCGGCGGCGCGGGTATCGGTGCCGGGGCCACGCTGGCGCGCAATCTCGGCCGCGCGCACGCGCAGCAGCAGGCCGACGAGGCCGCTGGCAAGGCGCCGCAGGACGCGGGCAAGGACGGGGAGTGATCATGGCTGCGAGCAATGCAAAACGCCGGCGCTTCCTGCGCCAGGCGGTGGCCGCGGGCGCGGTGCTGAGCGGAGCGCTGGCGGCCCGGCCGGCCGTGGCCAGGCCGACCCGGCACCGGCCGAAGAACGCGCTGGGGCTGCTGTACGACGCCACCCTGTGCATCGGCTGCAAGGCCTGCGTCAACGCGTGCAAGGTGGCCAACGACCTGCCGCCGGAGTTCTCGACTCCCGACCACCTGTGGGACACGCCGCTCGACACCAGCGCGACGACCTACAACGTGATCAAGGTCTACCGCAACGGCGCGATGGCCCACAAGGACCGCGAGGTCAACGGCTACGCCTTCATGAAGGTGTCGTGCAACCACTGCGCGGATCCGTCGTGCGTGTCGGCGTGCCCGGTCGGCGCGATGCACAAGGACCCCGAAACCGGAATCGTCGGCTACAACGCAGACCGCTGCATCGGCTGCCGCTACTGCGTCGCCGCGTGCCCGTTCGGCATCCCGAAATACCAGTTCGATTCGCCGACCGGACAGATCGGCAAGTGCCAGTTGTGCCGCCAGCGCATGAAGGACGGCCACTACGCCGCGTGCGCCGAGGTCTGCCCGACCGGGGCCACGCTGTTCGGACGCACCGAGGACCTGCTCGTCGAGGCCCGCCGCCGCCTGGCGCTGCCCCCCGGAACGCCGACCACGTTCCCGCGCGGCCGCCTGGGCGGCCCCGACGAGAGCTACCCGGGGCGCACCGGCCATTACCTGCAGCACATCTACGGCGAAAAGGAGTACGGCGGACTGCAGATGCTGCGGCTGTCGGCGGTCTCCTTCTACAAGGAGGGGCTGCCGAAACTGGGCGACCGCTCGTCGGCGGCGGAGTCGGAAACCGTCCAGGGCACCCTGTACAAGCACATGGCGATGCCCGTCGGAGTGCTGGGCGTGATGCTGTTCGCCGCCCGGCGCAACGTGCCGCGCGACGGCTCGGGCGACGACGACCCCGGCGACGGCGGCGGCAGCAGCGAATCCGGCAAGCGCGACGCGGGCAAGGAGGACGATCATGACGCATGACACCCAACCCTCGCCGGTGGGCGGCAGGCTGCTCAACGCGGTGACCGTGTTCTGCGGCGCCCTGGCGGTCATCATGCTGGCCATCCTCGCCGTGCGCTTCGTTTTCGGCCTGGGCGCGGTGACCAACCTGAACAACGGCTACCCGTGGGGCATCTGGGTCGTCGTCGACGTGGTCATCGGCTCGGCGTTCGCCTGCGGCGGCTTCTCGGTCGCCATGCTGGTCTACATCTTCAACCGCGGCGAATACCACGAACTGGTGCGCCCCGCGCTCCTCGCGTCGCTGTTCGGTTACACGCTGGCCGGCGCCGGGGTCATCTTCGACCTCGGGCGCTGGTGGAACTTCTGGCACATCTTCGACCCGGCGTACGCCAATCCGAGTTCGGTCATGCTCGAAGTCGCGCTGTGCATCTCGGCCTACATCGTGGTCATGTGGATCGAGTTCTCGCCGGCGTTCCTCGAGCGCTTCGGCAAGCGGCGGGCACGCTCGCGGCTGCAGCGCGTGCTGTTCGTGTTCATCGCGCTGGGCACCGTGCTGCCGATGATGCACCAGTCGTCGCTCGGCACCATGCTGGTGGTCATGGGGCCGCGCATCGATCCGCTGTGGCAGACGCCGCTGCAGCCGCTGCTGTACCTGCTGTCGGCGATCGCCACCGGCTACGCGGTGGTGTTGTTCGAGACTTGCGTGGCGTCGGCGGCGTACCGTCGGCGCATCGAGACGCACCTCCTGAACCCGCTGTCGAAGGTCATGCTGGGACTGGTCTGGGTCTACCTGGCGGTGCGCTTCGGCGACCTGCTGCTGCGCGGTGCGCTCGGCGGTGCGTTCCATCCGACGCTGCGCGCGGTGATGTTCTGGCTCGAGAACGCGGCCTTCGCCGCACCGCTGCTGCTGCTGCGCGGTCCCGAGCAGCGGCGCAACCCGGCGCGTCTGTTCCTCGGCGGGGTCGCGCTGATGCTCGGCGCGTCGCTGCTGCGCATCGACAGCTACCTGGTCGCGCGCATCGCCCCCGGCTTTCACTACTTCCCCGCGCCGGCCGAACTGATGGTGACCATCGGCATGTTCGCCATCGAGGTGCTCGGCTACATCATCGTCACCCGTCGCTTCCCGGTGCTGCCGCGCGAAGCCGCGAGCCACTGACATTACGGAGACAAGAATGACCCGCGTAACCATCGATCCCATCACGCGCATCGAAGGCCACCTGCGCATCGACGTCGACGTCGAAGGCGGCAAGGTCGCCAAGGCCTGGTCGTCGGGCCAGATGTGGCGCGGCGTCGAGTTGATCATGCTCGGACGCGATCCGCGCGACGGCTGGGCGATCACCCAGCGCATCTGCGGCGTGTGCACGACGGTGCACGCGATCGCGTCGGTGCGCGCGGTGGAAAACGCATTGCAGCTCGAAATCCCGATCAACGCGCAGTACATCCGCAACATGATCATCCTGGCGCACGCGGTCCACGACCACATCGTGCACTTCTACCACCTGTCGGCGCTGGACTGGGTCGACGTCACCAGCGCGCTGAAGGCCGACCCCGACAAGGCGGCCGCGCTGGCGCAGAGCCTGTCGAGCTGGGAGCTCAACGACCGCCAGGTCATGCGCGGCACGCTCGAGCGGCTGAAGACCTTCGTCAACGGCGGACAGCTCGGGATCTTCACCAACGGCTACTGGGGCCATCCGGCGATGAAGCTGCCGCCCGAGGTCAACCTGATGGCGGTGGCGCACTACCTGCAGGCGCTCGAAGTCCAGCGCGAGGCGAACAAGGTGGTCGCCATCCTCGGCTCGAAGACCCCGCACATCCAGAACCTGGCGGTCGGCGGAGTGAGCAACCCGATCAACCTCGATTCGCCGGAAACGCTGACGCTGGAGCGGCTGATGGCGGTCAAGGCGCACATCGACAAGCTGCACGACTTCGTCAAGAACGTCTACCTGGTCGACGTCGCCGCGATCGGCGCGATGTACCCCGAGTGGACCACCTACGGCGCCGGCGTGACCAACTATCTGTCGGTTCCCGACATCCCGCTCGACGGCAAGGGAACGCGGTTCGCGTTCGCCGGCGGCTACATCGCCGGACGCGACCTCAAGCAGCGCAAGGCCATCGGCAGCTTCGACGACCCCTACTGGGCCAAGGGCGTCGAGGAGGCGGTCAAGCACTCGTGGTACACCTACGACGCGCAGGGGCCGCTGCACCCGTACAAGGGCGAGACGCGCCCCGACTACACCGACTTCCAGGACGATGCCAAGTACTCGTGGCTGAAGTCGCCGACCTTCTACGGCCAGGTGGCGCAGGTCGGACCGCTGGCGCAGGTGCTCAACATGCTCGCCGCCGGCTACGCTCCGGCGCAGACCTACGCGCAGCAGACGCTCGAACGCGTGGCGGCGATCGGCCACGTCAAGGTCGGGCTCGACGCCATGCACTCGACCATCGGTCGCCACGCCGCGCGCGCCATCGCCTGCGCGGTGAAGACCGACCAGCTGTCCGAACAATGGCAGCTGCTGATGGACAACATCGGTCGCGGCGACTACACGACGTACAACCACCCGGTGTTCCCGAAGGGCGAGATCATGGGCGTGGGCTTCCACGAAGCGCCGCGCGGCGCGCTGTCGCACTGGGTCGTGATCGACGACGGCAAGGTGCGCAACTACCAGTGCGTGGTGCCGTCGACGTGGAATGCGTGCCCGCGCAACGACGCCGACCAGCCGGGCCCGTACGAAGCCTCGCTGCTCGACAACCCGGTGGCCGAGCCCGACAAGCCGCTTGAAGTGCTGCGCACGGTGCATTCGTTCGACCCGTGCATCGCCTGCGCGATCCACCTCACCGACGGCGAGGACGCGTTCACGGTGCGCGCCTGCTGAGGGCCACGGCGATGCGTGCGATCGTCCTCGGCATCGGCAACACCATCCTCAGCGACGAGGGCGTCGGCGTGCGCGCCGCGCTGGAATTGCAGGACCGCTACACCATTCCCGGCGAGGTCAGCGTGGTCGACGGCGGCACCGCGGGAATGGAGCTGCTCGACATCATCGCCGGAGTCGACCTGCTGGTCGTGCTCGACACGGTGAAGGCCGGCGGTCCGGCGGGCAGCATCGTGCGCCTGAGCGCAGAGCACGTCCCGGTGTTCTTCCGCAAAAAGCTGTCGCCGCACCAGATCGGGCTGTGCGACGTCCTCGCCGCGCTGGAATTCGCCGGCCAGCTCCCAGGCGAAGTCGTCGTCCTCGGCGTCGAGCCGGGAACGCTCGAACTCGGCACCGAGCTGACCGAGGCGGTGCGCGAGCGCGTGCCGCGGCTGGTCGAACTTGCCGCCGGCGAACTCGCCGCGCGCGGCATCGCGCTGCAGCCGCGCGCGCTCAGGCACTGAAGGGCGGACGCAGCATGTGCATCGCGCTGCCCCACCGCGTCGTGCGCGTCACCGGCGACGTCGCGCTGATCGCGCGCGACGACGGCGATCCGGTCGAGGTCAGCCTGCTGCTGCTCGGCGAAAGCGTCGCGCCGGGCGACTACCTGCTGCTGCAGGCCGGCGGTTTCGCCATGGCCAGGCTCGACGCCGACACGGCGCGGCAGCGGCTTCGCGACGCCCGCGTGCTGTTCGCCGCAGGCGGCGAGGCGGCGTTCAACGCCCTGGGCCAGGGCTGAGCCGGACGCATGTGGCGCGACCCGCCCACGCAGGCGATCGAGCGCACCTACGCGCGCATCCAGCGCGCGCGCTTCGCCGGCTCGCCGCTGCAGCACCCCGCGCTGCGCGTGCAGGCGGTCGACGTGCAGCTTTGGCAGGGGCATTGGCTCGGCGCGCTGATCACGCCGTGGTCCCTGAGCCTGCTGCTGCTGCCCGGTCCGGGTGGGGACTGGCGCATGCCGGCGGGCAACGCGCGCCAGCGGGTGCGGTTCCCGGTCGGCGCGATCGGCTTTCTCGGCAACGACGAGCCCGGACTCGGTGCGTACCTGAGCGCGGCGCTGTTGCCCGACATGCGCGCGTTCGCCCGGCAGCACGAGGCGGTGCGCGCGGCGCGCGAGGCGGTCGGCGCGCTGCAGGTCGCCGCGCCGCCGGCCACGACCGCGCGCGCGCCCGCG